>JAAENL010000448.1 GCA_024224435.1 Halieaceae bacterium | reverse complement strand
TCACTGGTTCGCCCACAGTCGAAGAGGGCGAGTGGGGGCCGCAGTGGAGCGGGTTTTTAGGTTCGGATTATATCCAAGCACCAGGGTATACCAGAGATCCTAGTTTCTCGGTGGAGTTGCGGCTTCTTGGCAACCCGGCGGATACGCCCTCTTACGCGATGGCATACGGGGACACGACAAACGGTTTTGCCCTATCATGCAATGCGACAACCAGTATCCGGTTCTGGGTTTCTGGCGGCACGGTCCAGTCAACGGCAGATTATACGTTTGCGTATGGTGACCATATTGTTGGCGTGCATCGTGGCGACACGATAGAGTTCTGGGCCAACGGTTCACTGTTCGATACCACGACCCAATCCGAACGAAGCACAACCGTTGCGGGTAAGCCCCTGACGATTGGCGACTATAGCAATTTCAGCGGTCTACAATGGAACAGCACGATTGCAAGGCCACGGGTTTACAGCCGGGCCCTTGATCCTGCTGAGATAGCTACACTAGCCAACGAACCGAACGCACTACAAACGAAGAACGCTTTCTTCTTCATGCACTCGCTGGGTGCAACGAACACGCCATACGCGATCATGTCACGTCGCCTGCCATGGTTGAGACGGTATGCTCCAGTACCGGGCGACGGGATAGACCAAGCGGATAGGCAGTCCTTGACGCACACGTATGGTGGAACCCTGGCGGATGGCGGGACATCGTCGGGTACGATAGGTGCGACTGCTGGCGGAGCTACGACAAGCCTAGCGGGTACGGTGCTGAACCCCGTTACAGGGACCATAGGTGCGACTGCCGGTGGAGCGACAACGAGCCTAGCAGGCACAGTGCTGAACCCGGTATCAGGCACCATCGGGGCTACCGCAGGTGGAGCAACGGCATCCCTGGCAGGTACGTTCGAGGCTCCTGTATATGAAGGCACCATTGGAGCAACTACGGGCGGGGCTACTGCTGACCTCGCAGGCATACATGCAGCGGCGTTGTTCACGGGCGAAATTGTAGTAATCACAGGTGGAGCCACAGCTTCACTAGCAGGTACATCCGTGGCTGGCACTTACGGACCTGTGACAACTCGGCACGCACTAGAGGGCACGGCAACGTCAGCCTATGCGTTAGAAGGTGCGGTAACTGAAACCTATGTTCTGGAAGGTGTATGATGGCGAGCAATTATAAAATATCAACGGCGGCTCGGAACGCTGCTGCAAATGCGGTAGTCGATCTGATCGACGCTGGGTCTGGTGCGGGGACGATTGGGATTCGCACAGGAGCCCCGCCGACCAATGTGAGCGATGCGGACAGTGGCACACTGTTAGGTACGCTCACGTGCTCTGACCCTGCGTTCGGGGCAGCGTCTAGCGGGACGGCAACGGCTTCAAGCATCACGAGCGATACAAACGCTGACGCTCCCGGTGTAGCAGGACACTTCAGGGTATATGATTCTGACGACAACTGCATCGCACAGGGGACCGCTGGCGAGGCTGGAGACACTCCAGACCTGGTTCTCAACGAGTCAGCAATCGTCGCAGGCGGAACAATTGCGATCACGGATTACACGCACACTCAGCCGATTCAATAGGCGACATGATGACCGCAAATACTCGAAAAATGGAACTCCGGACGGTGGGCGATCAGCGGACCCCGTTCGCTGCCACGTTGCAGCAAGATGGGTCTGCGGTCAACTTAACGAGCATGACCGTGAAGTTCGCACTTGACGAACTCGATGGGACTGACGTAATCGCTGCGACGGACTCAGGCGTGACGATAACTGACGCGAGTGCAGGCGAGGTTCAGTACACGTTCAGTACCTCGCCGCCTGCTGGTACATACGCAGCGTACTT
>JAAENL010000447.1 GCA_024224435.1 Halieaceae bacterium | reverse complement strand
GTTGGGTTCAGCCTTGAACAGGCTGTCCAGGGCGGCGAGGGCCTTGTCGTGCTGTTGTTTTTCCTCGTATAGAATGGCCCGGGTGAATAACAGGCGGGCATTGCCGGGGAATTCCTCGGTTAAGGCATCGATCTGCAAGCCCAATGCCTCTTGCTGCTCGCTGTCCAGTTGATTGTAGCCTTTGATCACCATAGGGAAATTAGCGGTGCCGTCGGTGCGCTCCACCGTCGCGAGGTAAGGCAACGCCTCGACCGTACTGCGTTGCATAATCAGTAATTCGGCGAGGGTATTGTTCGCCTCTGCATTGTCAGGATCCAGCTCAACCCACAAGGTAGCCGAGCGCAGTGCATCGTCACCCCGTTGCAGGAACCGGGTCAGTTGGGTGGTGTGGGCACTTACGCCAGAATCCTGAAGGAGCGCAGACTGCTCCATGTAGTTGTCCATCGCTGTATCGTATTCACCCTGTCGCAGGGCGAACTCTGCCACCAGCAGCGGGTAGAGGCTGTCCGCTGGTATCGGCCGCTCTTGAACAGGGGTGGTGTGCGACTCATTCCGGGGCGACGAGGCGGTATTATCGACCGGCACATCGGGTTGCCCCACACAGGCGGTCAGCAGCGTGCAGGTCAGTGCAAGGATATGTAGTCGAGACATGGTAACCAAGACAGGGACAACCGAGCTTTGAGCAAGTAGGTATGATGACACAGACCGACAGCTAAACCTAACGAGCCCGCCCCTACTCAGGGACTTCTGTGAGTGCATTTTTTCAAGACAATGTTATTTCGCGCGTAACTTGTTAAAATCAGGGAGATTTTCGAAAGGCCCTGCGTTTGTTTTCAGCGGGGTCGACCCACCGGTGCCGGGGAGGCCACCGCCGTAACATGAACCTGATCGCATTGGGAATTAACCACAATTCTGCCGCCGTCGATTTACGCGAGCGTGTTGCCTTTGCCCCGGAACAGGTGGCGGAGGCGCTCGTTGAAGTATGCGCGCAGGCAGGCCTGGACGAGGCCGTTATCCTGTCCACGTGTAATCGCACCGAGCTGTACGCCATCGTACCCGACAATACGCCCGCGGCAGAGCGGGTGATGACGGTGGTGCAGTGGATGGTGAGCTATCACCACTTGTCTTTCGATGAGTTGCATCGCAGTGCCTATCATCATCAGAACAACGATGCGCTGCGTCATCTGGTGCAGGTTGCCAGTGGCCTCGATTCCATGGTGTTGGGCGAACCGCAGATTTTTGGTCAGTTAAAGTCTGCTTATGCTGTGGCGGTAGAGGCCGGCACAGTGGGCAGCGAACTGGGTCGCATCTTCCAGCGGGTGTTCACCCTGTCCAAACGCGTTCGAACCGATACAGCGATTGGTGAAAACCCGGTGTCGGTGGCGTATGCAGCGGTCGACCTCGCGGGGCATATATTCTCCGCGCTGAATGGTTGCAGCGCCCTCTTGGTTGGGGCCGGTGAAACCATAGAGCTGGTGGCGAGACACCTTGTGGGAGCGGGCCTCAGTGAGATTGTTATCGCCAATCGCACCCTTGACCGCGCCAGGGAGTTAGCACAAAAGTTTGGCGCTGAGGCGGTGCTGTTGTCAGATATTCCGAGACACCTGTCTGACGTTGATATCGTGATCACCTCCACGGCCAGTCAGTTACCTATTCTCGGAAAGGGGGCGGTAGAGCAGGCCCTGAAAGGACGCAAGCACCGACCCTGGCTAATGATCGACCTGGCGGTACCACGGGATATTGAGTCGCAGGTGGGAGAGTTGTCAGACGTCTATCTCTACTGCGTCGATGACCTGCGGGAAATCGTGGATGAAAACCTGCGCAGCCGCAGCAGCGAGGCGCGCAAGGCGGATACCATCATCGAGGAGGGTGTGCGGCAGTATATGGAGGAGGAGCGTGGTCTGGTTGCTGTGGATACAGTAAAGGAGTACCGCGCGATGGCCGAGCAGGTTCGCACACTGGAACTGCAGCGCGCCCAGCGGGCACTGGCACGCGGCGACGATTCTCGCGTCGTGTTGGAGCAGTTGTCGCGGGCGGTGACGAATAAACTGATTCACGCGCCGACAACAGGCCTCAAACAGGCCAGCGCCAAGGGGCGACAGGATCTCGTCGATCATGCCCGTCAGCTGTTAGGCCTTGAGAACGAGCCCGCATCCACGAGCAATGTCCGTGGGGAGGACAACGCAGACCTTGAGCTACCCCCCACTTCTGTCAAAAACACACCGCGAACTCTGCAATGAAAGCATCTCTTCTGGGCAAGCTGGAAACGCTCACCGACCGGCATGAGGAGGTATCAGCGTTGCTCGGTGACAGTGAAATCATTTCAGATCAAAACCGCTTTCGGGATTTGTCGCGTGAATATGCCGAGCTGCAGCCCGTGGTGGATTGCTATACGCAGTACAGCTCCGTGCAGTCCGATATCGAGGAAGCGCGCCAGATGCTGGACGATGAAGATGGAGGTGTCCGCGAGCTTGCCAGAGAAGAGCTGGACAGCGGTACCGAGCGCATAGAGGAGCTGGAGCTTGCGCTGCAGACTCTGCTTTTGCCGCGTGATCCCAACGATTCGCACAACGTGTTTCTGGAGATTCGTGCGGGTACCGGTGGTGATGAAGCAGCGATTTTTTCTGGCGATTTGTTCCGCATGTATTCCCGTTATGGCGAGAACAAAGGGTGGACGGTGGAGGTTCTCTCGGAGCGCCCCGGCGATCATGGTGGGTACAAAGAAATCATCACCCGTGTGGAGGGGCGCGATGTCTACGCCCGTCTGAAATTTGAATCAGGTGCACACCGTGTGCAGCGC
Organism: Halieaceae bacterium; assembly: GCA_024224435.1. Lineage (GTDB taxonomy): Bacteria > Pseudomonadota > Gammaproteobacteria > Pseudomonadales > Halieaceae > Marimicrobium. Next base: position 15,775 of record JAAENL010000447.1, on the reverse strand, counting down.
GTGCCAGAGACCGAATCCCAGGGCCGTATACATACCTCGGCCTGCACCGTAGCGGTGATGCCTGAGGCGGAGGCGGTGGACGAGGTAGAGATTAACAAGGGCGACTTGCGCGTCGATACCTACAGGGCCTCCGGTGCAGGAGGGCAGCATGTCAATAAAACAGACTCTGCGGTGCGTTTGACCCACCTGCCCAGCGGTATCGTGGTGGAGTGCCAGGATGAGCGCTCACAACACAAGAACCGTGCCCGCGCTATGTCACTGCTGCAAGCGAAACTGCTGAGCAGCGCGCAGGACAAGCAAGCCAGTGAGCAGGCGGAGGTGCGCCGCAACCTGGTGGGCACCGGTGATCGCTCGGACCGCATTCGCACCTATAATTTTCCGCAGGGACGCCTGACGGATCATCGCATTAACCTGACACTGTACAAGCTCGAAGAGGTAATATCGGGTGAGCTTGATGAGGTGGTAGAGCCTCTTCGGCAGGAATACCAGGCAGACCTGCTGGCAGCCCTGTCAGAGTCCTGATGCCGACGGTGCGGGAATTACTGCTCGCCGCTTCGGAGTTACCCGGGGACAGTCCGGCTCGCGATGCAGAAATCCTGTTGTGTCATTGCCTCGGTAAGCCGAGGGCCTGGCTTTATACCTGGCCGGAGGAAACCGTGGCGTCTGAGTGCACCGCACGCTACAGGGCGTTGTTGGCGGAGCGGAAGACTGGACAGCCGGTGGCGTACCTGACGGGCACCCGCGAGTTTTGGTCCCTGCGCCTGAGCGTCACTAGCGCGACACTGATTCCCCGTCCCGATACGGAAACCCTCGTGGCCTGGGCCCTTGAACTGGATGCACCGCGCAACGCGCGTGTCCTGGACCTGGGCACGGGATCCGGTGCCATCGCGCTGGCGGTTGCCAGTGAGCGTCCTGACTGGCAGCTGCTTGCCGTCGATAACAGTGCAGCGGCCTTGCAGGTGGCGCGGGCCAATGCCGCCAGCCTGAAACTGGACCGCGTCGATTTTCGCGAGTCGAACTGGTTCGATGCTCTGGATGACCAGCGGTTTGACGTGTTGTTGTCCAACCCGCCCTACATCGACCCGCAGGACGCTCACCTCGAACAGGGTGACCTGCGCTTTGAGCCGCGCCAGGCACTGGTGGCCACCGATGGTGGATTGGATGATATTCGGCAGTTGGTGAAGCGCGCGCCCGCCCGCCTGAAGCAAGGGGGTTGGCTGTTACTGGAGCACGGCTGTGACCAGGCAGACACCGTGTGCGCGCTGCTGCGAGGCGCAGGCTTTTCCCGCGTGGAGTCCCGGGTGGACCTCGCTGGTCTGCCGCGCACCAGTGGAGGACAATGGCGTGCTGACGGATAAGGAGTTATTGCGCTACAACCGACAGTTGCTGTTGCCGGAGTTCGACATCGCCGGACAGGAGCGTCTGCTGGCATCGCGTGTGCTGGTCGTTGGGCTCGGCGGGCTGGGCTGTCCCGCGGCTTTATATCTTGGTGCCGCCGGCGTCGGAGAGCTATTGCTCGCCGACGGCGACCATGTGGAACTGGGTAACCTGCAGCGGCAGGTCGCGCACGGTGAGCAGGATATCGGTGCTAACAAGGCGCGGTCTGCCCTTGAGGCGGTATCCGCCCTCAACCGGGAGATAAAGGTAGAAGCGATTGAAACGCGGCTGACCGCAGCGGCGATGGATGCGCTGGCAGCGCGCGTCGATCTGGTGCTGGATGCGACGGACAATTACCCGGCGCGGTTTGCATTGAACCGGGCCTGTATTGCTGCGGGCGTGCCATTGCTGTCGGCTGCAGCAGTGCGCACCGAGGGGCAGTTGGCATTGTTCGACCCGACCCGCGGAGGCCCCTGTTACCGCTGTCTCTATCACGAATCCGGAGAGACGACCGCGTTGAGTTGCAGTGCAAGCGGTGTGATGGCGCCGCTGGTTGGAGTGATTGGATCGCTGCTCGCGATGGAGGCGGTGAAGGTGTTGACGGGTTTTGGCGTCACGCTGCGGGGCAAGCTGTTGGTGATGGATTTGCGCACGATGGATATTCGAAAGTTAGCGCTCGCACCGCGGCAGAATTGTCCCGACTGCGCCCACCTCGATGCGCAAAAATAACCACCTGAGGCGAAACCTTTACGCCATAATGAGGGTCACAGTCGTCACAAAATACTGAGGGAAAATCTATGGACGCTATCGCACGGGCCTATTACGGGGTTCACAATGCGCTCTTTTCCAGGCTGCGTTACGCAGACGGACTTGCGCCATTGGCGCTGCGGCTGTACCTCGTGCCGATCTTCTGGATGGCAGGTACACAGAAAATCGCGGGTATGGATAACACGATTGAATGGTTTGGTAATCCCGACTGGGGCCTGGGGCTTCCGATGCCCTGGCTGATGGCGCACCTTGCCGCCTACACGGAGGCGATCGGCGCGTTGCTGCTGCTGCTGGGGCTGGCGACGCGTTGGATCAGTATTCCCCTGATGGTGACCATGCTGGTGGCCATTTTTGCAGTGCATTGGCCCAACGGCTGGCCCGCCATCGCAGATTCAAGTTCGCAGGAGGTTGCCGTGCGGCTCGGTGCGGCGAATGAGATCCTGCGCGAGCACGGCAATTACTCATGGCTGACCGAAAAAGGGAAATTTGTCATTCTGAACAACGGGATTGAATTCGGTGTGACGTACCTTCTCATGTTGTTTGCCCTGCTGTTTACCGGTGGTGGTCGTTACACCAGCGTGGACTACTTTCTGGCCCGATTGTGGCCGTCCGGTCGCTGACGGGCCGCGCTGCAGCAACACACCCGCTGACAGTGCGGGGCTGCGTGTCTGCGGTATCCCGCCCCTTTTGTGCCACAAGGTGGTAGACTGGCGCACTTTTTGAGTCGTCAAGGAACCCATCGCGTTGATCAAGAACCTAGTTAACCGCCTCTCGGGCAAGGGCGAGGCTGAGCAAAAGCCAACTCCCCCATCCGGGTCTGGCACCGTGTCTGCGAGTCCCGCTCAGCCCCCCCGCGACGAATCGTCTGCCAAGGGCTCAGCCGCGGAGCATGCGCGCCGCGAGGGTGCCCCGAGGTCTGCCAACAATGGCCGCAAGCGTCGGCGCTCCCGCAAGCCCAAGGCGGCGGCCGCGCAATGGTCACTGGATGAGTTTGTGGTGGAGCCCAAGGAAGGCGAGACACGCTTTCATGACTTGGGGTTGCGCGATGAGTTGATGCACGCCATCGCCGATCTGGGCTTCAAGTATTGTTCGCCTATCCAGGGGGGCATTATGCCGCATACCCTGCAGGGTCATGATGCCATTGGTAAGGCGCAGACTGGCACGGGCAAGACGGCGGCTTTTCTGGTGACTATTTTTAATGATTTGCTCTGCCATCCCCCTGAAGGGGAGCGTTTCGTAGGCGAACCCCGGGCATTGGTGATTGCGCCCACTCGGGAACTGGTAATGCAGATCGCCGCGGATGCTGAGGATTTGAGCAAGCACACCAATCTAAAGGTGGTGACCCTGATTGGCGGTATGGATTATCAGAAGCAGCTCAACCGGCTGGGCAATGAGGTGGTCGACCTGGTTGTCGCTACTCCGGGGCGCTTGATCGATTTCATGAGTCGCCGCGATATTTATCTGGATCATGTAGAGACGCTGGTACTGGACGAGGCGGACCGCATGCTCGATATGGGTTTCATCCCGCAGGTCAAGCGCATTGTGCGGGCTACACCGCACAAGGATCACCGCCAGACGTTATTGTTTTCGGCCACGTTTACCCAGGACATACTCAATCTCGCGCAGCAATGGACCTACCAGCCCATTACTATCGAAATTGAACCCGAGAGTGTAGCGACCGATACGGTGGATCAAAAAATCTACCTGGTGAGCAGCAGCCAGCGTTACAAGGTGCTGGATAACCTGCTGCGCAGTGCGGATTGCACCAGTGTTATCGTATTTGCCAACCGGCGTGACCAGGTGCGGCGATTGCACGAGAGGCTGCGCAAGGCCGGTGTGTCGGCTGGCATTCTTTCAGGCGATATTCCGCAGGCCAAGCGCACCCGTACGCTGGAGTTGTTTAAAAGCGGCGAGCTCAAAGTGCTTGTTGCCACCGATGTGGCTGGACGCGGTATCCATGTTGATGGCGTGAGTCACGTGGTGAATTACAACCTGCCGGAGGACCCGGAAGACTATGTACACAGAATCGGGCGTACCGGACGTGCAGGGGCTACCGGGGTGTCGGTCAGCTTTGCCAGCGAGGACGACGCGTTTCTGTTGCCTGATCTGGAAGCGCTGCTGGGAACCAAGCTGGAATGCACGCATCCGCCGGCAGAGTTGCTGACCTAGCCGGTGTCAGCCATCCCGTAACTCCTCGCACCACAGCAGGGTAGCCCCTACCACTGCAGCAGGAACCACAAAAAAGTTGACGATCGGAATGGTGGTGCACAGCGCTACGGCACCCCCGAAGCCGAGGCTGCTGAGACGCCTCGACCGTACCGCATCCTTCACCGCAGGAAAGTCCAGTTGATGATTGTCCATGGGGTAGTCAACGAATTGTATGCTCATCATCCATGCACCCAGCAGCAGCCAGGCGAAGGCTCCGACGCCTGGAATAAACGACAGTAAAAGTGCGAATATCGCCATCGGGATGTAATACAGCAGCTTCGCGAGTTCCCGTACGATGCTTTGCGGCACCGCCAGCAGCGCTGCCCCCATACCCTCCAGTCCGCTGACCTGCTCACCGGTAATCAGCTCTTCTGCCTTTTCGGCAAGCAGTGCGTTGAAAGGGGAGGCAACTACCAGCGCGACGGTGGTGAAGAGGTAGCCGGTGACCAGGCCAACGGTGATCGCAATCAGTGGCCACAGTATCCACTGGATGAAACTCAGCCATTCGGGAATGCGCGACAGCAGTGCCGCCATCATCTCGCTGACATAGCTAAAACCGACCGCGATCAAGGTCGAAAAGATCACCACGTTGACCAACAGCGGCACTATCACGAAGTGTCGCAGGGCAGGGTGCTTGAGCAGTCGCGCACCTCTGGGGAGGTACTCGATACCGCGCGCAAGATTACCCTTCATCTGAACGCTCCTCGGGGTCAAGCCGGCCGCAGTGAGCGCAAATACATTGCTGGTCCGCAGTATCCGCTGCCCGCTCCCGCGCTACTGGATCGAGGTTTGCGCTCCAGCACCAGCAGGTCTCGGGTTCGCGGCCCGCTGCGATGGCGCACTGATTGTCGTTGCCGCACAGAGGGCAGAGGTTGGCGGAGGCGTCCGGTTGGTTCATATTGCGCTCTTTTCCTGGTGGCATAACGCTATAATACCGGACTACGCAGGAGGGAGTAACAATGAGTAGTGACGAAGACGACCTCTTTTCCGCGGCCATGAGCGACGTGGTGCCTCTGAAGCGCGCGCGCAGGGCGGCGCTGGTGCAGGATCCCTCCCGGGAACGTGACACATCGCTCGATCACCGCCGCCGCGCGGCCCAGGATTTTCCAGCCGGTGACCGCAATACGCTCTCGGACAGCACCATTGAACCGCTGGACCCCTGGTATGTTCTCACCTGGAAGCGGCCTGGCGTGCAAAACGGGGTGTTCCGCAAGCTGAAACAGGGTCGGTACGAAATGCAGTCGCGACTGGACCTGCACCGCATGACGGTGGAAATTGCACGCCGTCGCGTGTTCGAGTTTTTTGAGGAAGCGCACGAGTATGGGTTGCGCAGTGTGCTCCTGATTCACGGCAAGGGCGAGAGCGGGGCCCAACAGGAGCGCAGTTCTATCCTCAAGGGCTGCGTTGACCACTGGTTGCGCGAGCTGGATGTGGTCCTCGCGTTTCACAGCGCGCAGCCTCGTCACGGTGGCACCGGTGCGGTCTATGTGCTGTTGCGTAAGAGCGAGGCGGAAAAACGCGAAAACCGCGTGAAGTTTGCCAAGGGGCGTATGCCGACGGATCCGCTATAAGCGTGTCGTGCTGTGAGCGGTGCGATCGTTTCAGCGAGCGCCGGCGGCTGTCAGGATAGCGCTGTAGGGTGTGCCATGGCGATGGGTGGACACGATATCAAGAACCGTTCGTCCATCCTTGCCAGTGGCATTCACGTCGCGCTTTTCGCCCAGAAAGAAATTCACAAACAGCTCAAAGTCAGAAGCGCGCATGCTCTGGTAGGCCTTGAGCAACATGTGGAAATCTTCCGATGTGCCGTCATGTGAGCGCACGTTAAGGTAGCTTTTTACGTGATCCTCCGTCCAGACCTCGTCGATTACTTTTTCCTTATCCTTGCGCATGATTACTGCCTCTCTATACCAGCTTTTTAGCCAGTAGTTCGTTGACCATCTGGGGGTTGGCCTGCCCCTTTGATGCTTTCATCACTTGTCCGACGAAAAAGCCGGTTAGTTTCTTGCGTCGGCCTTCGTCTGCTTCCAGGAATTGTTGCACCTGTTCCGGATGACCTGCAATGACCTCGGTGATGATGCCCTCGAGGGCACCGCTGTCACTGACCTGCTTCAGGCCTCGGGCCTCGATGATTGCATCGGCGCTGCCTTCACCCTGCCACATAGCTTCAAATACCTGTTTGGCGATCTTGCCCGAGATGCTGCCATCAAGGATTCGCGCAATCAGCCCGCCGAGATCGGCCGCGGGCACGGGACATTGGGCAAGGCTTGTTTGCTCGCGATTAAGTTGCCCGAGCAGCTCGACCTGCACCCAGTTGGCGGCGATCTTTGCGTCGTTACAGGCGCCTACGACCACTTCAAAATAGTCAGCCAGCGGGCGAGTGTCTGCCAGCACGTTGGCATCGTAGTTGCTCAGGCCGTACACCTCTGCGAAACGATGGCGTTTGGTAGTGGGCAGCTCGGGTAAAGTGCGTTGAATATCCGCAATATAGGCATCATCTATCACGACTGGCAGTAGATCGGGCTCGGGGAAGTAGCGGTAGTCGTTCGCAACTTCCTTACTGCGCATGGGTCGCGTTTCATCGCGTTCCGCATCGTACAGCCGGGTCTCCTGCACAATTGTGCCCCCGTCTTCGAGAATATCCGCCTGGCGCTCGATCTCGTGCTGGATCGCTTTTTCGACAAAGCGGAAGGAGTTAACGTTTTTGATTTCTGCACGGGTGCCCAGTGTAGTGCTCCCCTGTGCGCGCAGAGAGATGTTGATATCGCAGCGCATGGAGCCCTCGGCCATGTTGCCGTCGGAAATTTCCAGGTAGGTCACCAGGCTGTGTAATGCCTTCAGATACGCGACTGCTTCGGTGGCATTGCGAATATCTGGCTCCGATACGATTTCAAGCAGAGGGGTGCCGGCGCGGTTCAGGTCAATCCCGGACTGGCCATGGTAGTCCTCGTGCAAGGATTTCCCTGCGTCTTCTTCGAGGTGTGCCCGGGTGATGCCGATGCTGCGGGTGCTGCCATCTGGCAGGCTGATTTCAAAACGGCCTTCGCCCACGATAGGCGCTTCAAACTGACTGATCTGATAGCCCTTGGGTGAGTCAGGGTAGAAATAATTTTTACGGTCAAAAATCGAGCGTTTGCCGATTTCTGCCCCAATGCCCAGACCGAACTTCACAGCGTAGTGCACGGCCTCGGCATTCAGCACCGGCAACATACCGGGCATGGCGAGATCAACGGCACTGGCCTGAGTATTCGGTTCGGCACCGAAGGTAGTGGCGGAGCCGGAGAAAATTTTGGATCGGGTAGCCAGTTGCAGGTGCACCTCGAGGCCGATGACAGATTCCCAGTTCATGCGGCATTCTCCCCGTCTGCGGGAGTGCGCGTGTGCCAGTCGGTCGCCTGCTGCAAGCGGTGCGCAATATTCAGCAGGCGGCCCTCCCCAAAATGGGGGCCGATCAATTGCAGGCCCACCGGCTTATCCTGCACAAAGCCCGCGGGCAACGACATGCCAGGAAGCCCCGCCAGGTTAACCGCGAGCGTATAGACGTCTTCGAGGTACATCGAGACCGGATCGTTGTCCTTTGCACCCAAGGCAAAGGCAGGTCCCGGCGTGGTGGGCCCCGCGATGATATCGACGCTCTGGAAGCAATCCAGAAAATCCTGACGGATAAGCCGGCGGGCCTGTTGGGCTTTTTTGTAGTAGGCGTCATAGTAGCCTGCGGACAGTGCGTAGGTGCCGATCAGGATACGGCGCTTGACCTCGTCACCGAACCCTTCCTCGCGGGTGCGTGTGTACAGATCGTGCAGATCTGCAGGGTCGGCGCAGCGATGACCGTAGCGCACGCCGTCGTAGCGGGACAGGTTAGTGGAGGCCTCCGCTGGCGCGACAATGTAGTAGGTGGGAATGGTCAGTGCGCTGTGCGGCAGCGACACCGCAGTGAGCGTGGCGCCCAGTGCTTCCAGTTCTTTCAAAGCGAGGCGAATGCACTCGCCGGTCGCGCTGTCGAGTCCCTCTCCAAAGTAGGCGTCGGGCAGGCCGATACGCAGTCCCTCGAGGCTTTTTTCGAGACCGGCGGTGTAGTCTTCAACGGGTACATCAGAGGATGTGGAGTCCCGCGGATCGTGACCTGCCATAGTGTTGAGCAGCAGGGCACAGTCTTCTGCGCTGCGCGCCATAGGCCCACCCTGGTCGAGGCTGGAGGCGAAGGCAATCATGCCGAGTCGGGATACCCGGCCATAGGTGGGCTTGAGTCCGGTAATACCGCAAAAGGCCGCTGGCTGACGAATCGAGCCCCCGGTATCCGTGCCGGTTGCTGCCGGTGCAAGCAATGCGGCCACCGCGGCGGCGGACCCACCAGACGAGCCTCCGGGCACACAACCGGTGTTCCACGGGTTATGCGTTGCGCCGTAGTAGCTGCTTTCATTAGACGAGCCCATGGCAAACTCATCCATGTTGGTCTTGCCCAAAATGACGGAGCCTGCAGACCGAAAACGCTCGATCACCGTGGCGTCGTAGGGCGGCACAAAATTATCCAGCATGCGAGAGCCGCAGCTGGTTTTCAGTCCCTGCGTACAGAAAATGTCTTTGTGGGCCAGCGGGATGCCCGTCAGAGGCGCCCCATCGCCGCTGGCAAGGCGAGCATCGGCGGCTTCTGCGGCAGCCAGCGCGGCTTGCTCATCCACGCTGATAAAGGCGTTGTAACGTTCATCCAGGCGGGCGATGCGCTGCAGATAGTGGCGGGTGACCTCTACGCTGGAGTACTTGCCTTCGCGCAGCCCCCGGCTTAACTGGCTTACTGTGTGCTTATGCATATGTGTCCTGACGCGATATAAACGGCTACTCGATGACCCGAGGTACCAGAAAGAGGCCATCCTCTACAGCCGGTGCAATGGCCAGGAAGTCGTCCCTGCGATTGAGCTCGGTGACTTCGTCTGCGCGCAGCTGCTGGGTGGCGTCCAGTGGGTTGGCCATAGGTTCTATATTGCTGGTATCCGCCGCTTGCAAGGTGTCAACCATCTGTAGAATCTCAGTAATGCGTTGTGTGACCTCGCCGATTTCCTCGCCGGAAATACGAATACGGGCCAGTTCGGCGATTTTCTCAATGTCGTCTTGCGTAATAGTCATGGTGAATTTTTCTGCTGGGGGCCAGCCTCTGATGGCAGGGGGCGTAAACTTATCACATTTGCGCCTTGCCCAAAATCCCCGCGGTTGGTACAGTTGCACAAATACGCCAACCCCTATAAATACGGCTCCGCGGTGAACTTCTCGGCCGGAAAAAGTGGGTGCTTTGAGAGCGATTAATAAAGCCAGTCACGGGGTTCCCCGTGTCAGCCACAGGGTAACAGAAACTCATGTTCAAAAAGCTTCGCGGAGCATTTTCCAACGACCTGTCCATCGATCTCGGTACTGCGAACACGCTGATTTATGTCCGTGACAAGGGCATCATCCTGAACGAGCCCTCGGTGGTAGCCATTCGTATTCACGATGGACAGAAAACCATCGAAGCGGTAGGTATGGAAGCCAAGCGTATGCTGGGCCGCACGCCGGGCAATATCACTGCCATCCGCCCCCTGAAGGACGGTGTGATCGCGGATTTTGTCGTCACTGAAAAAATGTTGCAGCACTTTATCGCCAAGGTGCATGAAAGTCGTTTTATCCGCCCCAGCCCTCGTGTGCTGGTGTGTGTCCCCTGTATGTCGACTCAGGTTGAGCGACGCGCCATACGGGAATCAGCCCTCAGCGCGGGAGCCAGGGATGTGCGGCTGATTGAAGAGCCGATGGCGGCTGCTATCGGCGCTGGTCTCAGTGTCGAGGAAGCCACGGGCTGCATGGTGGTGGATGTGGGCGGTGGCACCACAGAAGTCGCTATCATTTCGCTCAACGGCGTGGTGTACCGCGATTCCGTTCGCGTTGGCGGCGACCGCTTCGATGAAGCCATTGTGTCTCATGTGCGCCGGCGCTACGGCAGCCTGATTGGTGACGCCACTGCGGAACGCATCAAACTTGAGATCGGTTGTGCGTTTGCGGGTAGTGATTTACGCGAAATTGATGTACGCGGGCGCAATCTTGCGGAAGGGGTGCCTCGTAGCTTTACGCTTGAGAGCGACGAGATATTGAACTCATTACAGGACCCGCTGCAATCGATTGTTTCAGCGGTCAAATCTGCTCTGGAGCAGTCACCACCGGAACTGGCAGCGGATATTGCTGAGAGTGGCATCGTGCTCACCGGCGGTGGCGCCTTGTTGCGTGATCTCGACCGATTGATTTCCGAGGAGACCGGCTTGCCGGTAATTGTGGCTGATGACCCCCTGACCTGCGTTGCCCGCGGCGGTGGTCTTGCCATGGAGCGGATGGATCGTCGTACCATAGACCTTCTGTCAACAGAGTAGGGCGTGACTGTGGATTGTGTGCTGTGTGACATTTCGCGGCGCGCTATCCCTGCGATTCTCTTCCACTTGCGAAACACGGCATCGCTCGTGTCCTGCAGCTTTTGAGGAATCGAGATTAAACCGCTTTTTGTCAAAGAATCCTCTCTTGCGCTGCGCACGCTGCTGGCTGTTCTGCTTGCCGTGGGCCTGATCACCGCGGACATGCATTTCAATAATTTCAAATCCGGTCGTGCCGTGCTCGATTCGCTGGCCTACCCAATTTACTGGGTTGCCAACTTGCCTGCGAAAGTTGGAGAGTGGACCGATACCCATGTTCGCTCCCGCGCCAATCTGTTGGAGGATAATGAGCGGCTGGCACAGGAGAATCTGGTGTTGCAGGGTCTCTCCCAGCAAATGGCGTCAGTGCAGGCGGAGAACGCCAGGCTACGTGCCCTCCTTAACTCCAGTGCGCTGGTGCGCGACGATGTGCTGGTGGCGGAACTGATAGGAGTCTCTCCCGATCCGGAGCGACAGCTGCTGGTTCTGAACAAGGGGACGCGGGACGGCGTGTTCGTTGGCCAGCCTCTGATCGACGCCGAGGGCTTGATGGGACAGGTTGTCGAGGTCAGTGGCGGTACGTCGAGAGCGCTGTTAATCACCGATGTGACTCACTCGGTTCCCGTGCAAATCAACCGTAATGGCGTCAGGGCCATTGTCGAGGGTGCTGGCGAAATCGGCGCTCTGGAGGTTAGGCACGTCTCCGCTACCACTGATATCGAGCCGGGCGATCTGCTGGTGACGTCCGGTCTCGGAGAGCGATTTCCGGTGGGCTATCCGGTGGCGGAGGTGACAGATGTTGAGCGTGATACGGGTCAGGCCTTCGCCCACGTCGTGGCACGGCCCCGCGCGGCGCTGGACCGGACCCGTCATGTGCTGCTTGTTTTTACGGCCCCCGCGGCGGCTGTGGTGGCCCCGCTTCCCGAGGAAGACTGAGGGGTGTCTGAAAGGCAGCGAACCGGCTACGGGATTATTACGCTGACGTTTCTGGTGGCGTTCGTGCTGCTGGTGGTTCCGCTGCCCGCCTGGTTGCAGTGGGGGCGACCGGAATGGGTCACACTGACCCTCATCTATTGGTGTATTGCACTGCCGCAACGCGTTGGGATTACGATCGGCTTGCTCGCGGGACTGGGCGTGGATGTGCTCGAGGGCTCGTTGTTGGGGCAGCATGGTCTCGCTCTGGTGGTTGTGGCCTTCCTCGCCCTGATCCTCTATCAGCGCCTGCGGGTCTATAGTCTTTTGCAGCAGGCGGCCGTGGTGTTTGTGCTGGTAGGCATCAGCCAGCTGTTGTGCCAGTGGGTGCAGAATGTCGATGGTGCCAGCGGCCTGCCGAAATTATTTCTCCTGCCCGCACTGACCAGTGCTTTGGTCTGGCCGTTTGTCCTGCATATTTTGCGTGGCGTGCGGCGTCGATTCGAGATGGGCTGAGATGGCAGTTGCCCCGTTGATCCTGGCCTCCGCTTCGCCGCGGCGCAGGGAATTACTGGCGCAGTTGGGTGTCGAGTACATCTGTAAGCCGGCTGATATCGATGAAACCCCCTATGCAGGCGAATCTCCAGACGCCTACGTGCGTCGCATGGCACTGGAGAAAGCAGGTGCCGCCCGGCGCCGGCATCCGGACTCGGGGGCATGGGTGTTAGCAGCAGATACCACGGTAGTAGTGGATGGTGCTGTACTGGGAAAGCCGCAGGGCAAGGAGGACGCGCTGCGCATGCTGGCGGTGCTCAGTGGCCGGGCGCATGTCGTTACGACAGCGGTGTGTCTTATGGGTGCCAGCGCAGAATCCACGGTGCTGGTGAAGACACGAGTGCAGTTTATTCCATTGACGCGGCCTGAGTGCGAGGCCTATCTGGAGTCGGGCGAAGCATGGGACAAGGCTGGTGCTTATGGCATACAGGGATTAGCCGGCGCCTTTGTTGCTGGCATCGACGGGAGCTACAGCAACGTAGTTGGGTTGCCCTTGTCTGAAACATGGCAGTTGTTGCGTGATCAGGGCATCCGCACTGCGCTGTCTCCAGAGATCTCGCCGGAGGTCGTCGATGAGTGAGGACATCCTGGTGAATTTTACGCCGATGGAAACCCGCGTTGCGTTGCTGGACAACGGGGTTACACAGGATGTCTATATTGAGCGCAATGATGTCCGCGGTTTGGTCGGCAATATTTATGCGGGAAAAGTCGTAAGAGTGCTGCCGGGCATGCAGGCAGCCTTTGTGGACATTGGCGCTGAACGGGCGGGGTTTATTCATGTGTCTGACATTCACCAGGCTGCTGGGAGTGGGCGAGTTCTGCGCGCCGTGCCGCAGGGCGATATTACCGATCATCTGCACGAGGGCAAAAAAATTATTGTCCAGGTGATGAAAGATCCTATCGGTTCAAAGGGCGCTCGTCTGACCATGCAATTGTCGATATCGGCCCGCTACCTTGTATTTATGCCGCAGACGGATCAGGTAGGCGTATCGCAGCTGATAGTTGATGCACGGGAGCGGCAGCGCCTGCAGGCGTTGTTGTCCGATTGTCTTGCACAGGAGGGAGGTGCGTTGGAGGGCGGCTTTATCCTGCGCACCGCAGCGGAAGGAGTGGAAGAAACAGCACTTGCTGCGGAAGTGCGATTTTTATGCCGCTTGTGGCCTGCGCTGTCGCGCCGCGCCGCTGCTGCCAATGGCAGCGAACTGTTATACGAAGAACTCTCCCTGGCTCTGCGCACGGTAAGAGACCTTGCCCGCCCCGCGGTGCAGCGCATACTGATCGACTCGCGGCAGTGTTTCGCATCGCTCGAGGTGTTTTGCAGCGACTATGTGCCCGACATGCGGGATTTGCTTGAGTTGCATGAGGACGGGCACCCGCTGTTTGATCTGTACGGAGTCGAAGAGGCTATGCAGCGTGCACTGGATCGCCGCGAGGATCTCAAATCCGGCGGCTACCTGATGATCGACCAGACTGAGGCGATGACGACGATCGATGTGAATACCGGGTCGTTCGTCGGCAAGCGTAATCAGGCAGAGACTGTGCTGAAGACAAATCTGGAAGCGGCCAGTGCACTCGCGAGGCAACTGCGGGTGCGAAATCTGGGCGGTATCGTTATCATCGACTTTATCGATATGGAGTCTGCCGAGCATCAAAGGCAGGTAGTGCGGGCATTGGAAAAAGCGTTGTCGCGAGATCCTGTGCGCAATCAGGTGACGGGAATGTCCGCACTCGGGCTGGTCGAGATGACGCGCAAGCGTACGCGGGAGAGTCTGGCGCATACACTGTGCGAAACCTGCCCCGCGTGCCATGGCCGAGGTGCACGCAAAACAGCGGAGACCGTATGTTACGACATCTTCCGCGAGATTATGCGCAATGCGAGTGCTTACGAAAGTGGCGCCTTGAAGGTGCTGGCCGCGCAGTCGGTGGTAGACCGCCTGCAGGATGAGGAATCCGCCTACTTCGCAGAGCTTGAGGAATATGTTGGCATGACGATCAGCGTCCGGGCAGAGCCGGGTTACAGCCAGGAGAATTTCGAGATCATTCTGCTCTAGACTGCAGTGCACTGTTGCCAGTTTGGCAGTGTTAATCTTTACCGGTGAGACCTTTTTGTGGAGAGTTCCTTTTTCCATAGGCTTGGCAGCGTACTTTGGCATGTTCTTGTGCTCCTGCTTGTGGTGCTCGCGATTTACGTGAGTGCAGGACGGTTGCTCATGGGCAACCTGCAGCGGTGGCAGGTGGATATCCTGCAGGCAGTGAATAGCAATGTTCCCTTTACGATAGAGGCGGGCCGCGTCAGTGGCCGGTGGCGCGGGTTTGCGCCAGAGATCATCCTCTCGGATCTTCGTCTAGGTTTTGTGAGCAGCGGCGAAAATACCCTTGAGTTGTCCGAGGGGCGTATCCGGGTAGATGTACTGAACAGTTTGCTCAGTGGCTCTGTGCAACTGACCCATGTGGTTCTTGTCGACTTGAACCTTCACGGTGAGTTAGATAGCGCTGGTCGTTTTTCCCTGCGTGGGCTGGGGGACGGAGAGGGTGCTAGCACTGCTTTTCTGCGCGAATTCCTACTCAACGTGGAAGACATGACGCTGCGCAACAATGTATTGCACCTACGGACTCCCGCTGGCGGCTCGCGTCGCCTGGGGCTGGATTTACGTCTTTCCCGGGAGGGCAGCCAACGCCATATGGAGGCCCGATTAACCTCCGCCCGGGGCACCGTGATATCGGTGCTGGCCAACGGAGTGGGCGACCCCACCCGGCCGCAGCGTTTTGTGGGCGAATCGTACGTGGCTATACAGGCCACCGACCTCGCTGCGGTGCGGGAGTTTGTTTCAGCGCAGCCGCTGCCGGCTTGGGCAGAGGGTGCGGTTGAATTGCAAGTATGGCTGGGTTGGGACGCGGGTGTGCCGAGCATGGAATTGCAACTGGAAGGTCGCGACTGGCTGATTTCATCTGTGAACGGCAGCTGGGAGCTGCCTATGCAGCGCCTCGCGCTGCAGGCCAACCTGGTGCGCTCCGACGCACGTTGGTCCGTGACGGTGTCTGACATTGCGCTAGAGCAGGATGAGGTATCCGTGGCCCTGCCGGCGATGCAGCTGCGAATGGAGGGTAAAACCGCACAGCTGCTCACCCGCGACGTGGTGTTGGAAGACGTCGCCGCATTGATTTCTGCATCGGCTACGTTGCCGGCCCCATTGCGCGATATTACCGGTGCGCTGAATCCTCGTGGCCGCCTTCCCGCCCTTGGAATCACCCTCAGTGACATCGAAAAACCCCTTGATACGTGGCGCGCCAAGGCTAACTTTGACGATCTGGAGGTCGATTCCTACCGCGGGGCTCCCGGCGCCGATGCCATCAGCGGCTACGTCAGGTTGTCACCGGGAGAGGGGTTGGTGACCATCGATAGTCAGAATCCTACGCTGGACTTTCCCACGGTGTTCACGCAGCCACTGACCTTCGATGAACTGTACGGATCGTTGGCGCTCGACTGGAATACGGAGCGCTTGCGCATTGACAGCGGTATCCTGACCACGCGG
>JAAENL010000446.1 GCA_024224435.1 Halieaceae bacterium | reverse complement strand
TTTCAATTTCCTCTCGCTGTGTGCCGTGTGGTTTTGGCCACAGGTCAATTGATGTCGCGCCAGTCTTGGCAACCTCAGGCAAGATTTCGAGTAGTGTGGCAGTTCCGTAGAGTGCTGACGAGAGGATATAGTTTGGCCGCCAGCGACTATTCAGTAATTCCTCGCCAGCTAAGGAGGCTGTTCCCAAGACCGCTGCGGTAGAACTCATCCAGGTGCGGCGGGTAAGCGTGGTTCTCATGCGGAAACCTCATATCCCTTGCGTTGTGGCCTGCTGAGAAGGCCGTTTGCCTCTTCATCAGACTCAAATCGCTCAGCGGTGGCGTCCCAGCCCAGTGGTCGCCCAAGACGACAGGCGATGTTACCCAGGTGGCAGGTGGTGGCCGAGCGATGCTGGCTCTCGGCATCAGAGATGGGCTGCCTGCGAGCCGCGATGCAGTCGAAGAAGTTGCCCATGTGATTCACAATCGCCTCGATCTTACCAGTTCGCTTTGGCCGGTCGAGATTATCGAAGTCGTAGAGTCTGAACGCGTCATGCGGTAGTGGTTTCTCAGCCAGTTCGTCGACAGGCACCCCAGTTAGCGAGCCGCGGTTAACAAAGATGCGGCCTTCGCTGCCCTCAAACAGGATGCCGTTGCGGCC
>JAAENL010000445.1 GCA_024224435.1 Halieaceae bacterium | reverse complement strand
TTAAAGCAGGTTTTTACAGGCTATGAAATATTACTATCACCGCCATAAGTTAGTCAGAGCCTGCGTCATTTTGGTCGCCTTGTGCGCCACCAAACTGTACGCAACAGAAAGCGCTATCGAGCAGCGCCTAAACTCTTACTTTCATTTGCTCAACTCGGTGTCTCGCCCGACAAACCCCGTCATTTTCACCGAAGCGAGCCAGTTCTGGCTTAACGGTGTGCAGGGTCAACACCCGTCAGTCAGTCGATTTTTTTTGCTACATGATCCGGCCGATTGGCAGATTCAGGATATCCAAAACGCAGGGGATTACGCGGCTGTCACCATCTCTTTCGATTCTCCAAATTACACCCAGCCGTGGCTGGCGCAGTTTGAGCTTCTGCGCGTCAATGGCACATGGATGTTGACGGAATTCAGCGATCAAACGCAGCGGCCCTTTGATGACAGCATTAGGAGCCAGAGTGAATTCGTAATGGCTTACCTGCAGACGATTGAAACGGCAATAACACGGCGCGACGGCACCGACGACGACGAGGAGATTAACAGGATCAGGCAATTTTACGAACCTGGAGCAGGGTTCTGGAAACAGGGCACACTGGACAGCGTGGGATTCATGTTGTGGATGGACCAGCAGTCACCCCAGAGCTACGAGGTGATCAGTGCCACGGGGGGCGAGGTCACCGTGCGGTTCAATGAGACGCGACGGCGGGGTGACCAGGTGGTGCGCTTCACCACCATCGAGGAAGGCGGCCGCTATTATCTGACGCAGTTTATTAACGAGGAGCTGCAGCGGCAGCAGGAGGCCCAGGAGGAAATTGCCGCGCAGTCTATGCAGTCATTGGAGCAAGTGACAGCAGGCAATGACTCATCGAGGCAAGTAGTGAACTCTCAGCTGAATATTCTAGCGGGTGCGGGACAGGGGGCTGCCCTCTATCAAGTCATGAGTGAGGTAGTAGAACGCTCGGAGCCTCTCTGGGTATCCTCTAAAGCAGCTCGCGCATCGCTAGGTAGACTAGTGGGAATTTACGCGGGTATGTCGGCTCAGGCACTTTCTCCAGACTGGAAACTGGTTGCAGAAGCCCGGGACGGCGAGAAACAAGTGGTTATCGCACGGCCCCGTAGTTCTGACGGTCTAGGTTCATTTTCAAGTCTATTCGATGGCATTCGTTTTCAAACGGTACGCGCCAGTGAGGGCTGGAAGATAGAACATGCGACGGCTTTTCGTGACTAGGCAATGCGATAGCACTTTTTTCGTGTGAAACGCATAGGTGTGAGCAGCCTCGAACCTCTACCCGTGAGTACTATCTCCAGCGCAAGAAATGCAATGCAGACGGCGACCTCTTCGGATAACTGGAAACGGTACCAGCAAAATAATTTTCAAAGATGCGCAAAAGTGGCATATGAGCGCGTACAAACGCATTCGACTTCCACTCAAGGTTATTGCAGCAGGTTGCTGAAAATTTGCCAAAGCCCTTTGCAATATTACTGGAATTCGTCGACTATCTATCAAGATTCGCCCTGAAACACCCGAAAAAATTGGAGCAATAGTGGAAATTATCGAGCTAAAATTTGGGTTGATGGCGGTGATTCTTGTTTGCGCGTGGATTGGTGGGTTAATTCCCTTGCGCAAGGCTAGCTCTCGCTCGTCTCGATTTCTGTCGCTCGGCAACGCATTTTCAGCGGGCATTTTCCTTGGCATTGGGCTCATTCACATGCTTGGTGATGCGTCTGGCCAATGGCGTAGTGCACTCGGTTTTCAGTACCCCATGGCGCTGTTACTAGCCGGTGTGGCGTTTCTTTCACTACTATGGTTTGAACACGTTGCCTTGCAGGGCGGCCTCCACCATGCTGTTCACGCGCCCGGCGGTGTGATCGAAGACTTCAACGCCACAGCATCGACCGGTATCCAACCTGCAGACGCGGATGAATCCCACATCCCGATGAGTAGCCTCTATCCCTATGCACTGGTTGTCGCGCTTTCTATTCATTCACTCATTGCCGGAATTACAATGGGCGCGCAAAACTCTTTATCCAACGTGCTGCTTATTTTTGTCGCCATCGCGACTCATAAATCAACAGCGGGATTTGCCCTTGGAGTCAGTTTGGCCAGGAACGCTGTCCCTCGAGGCCGAGCCCTGCGGCTTATTGGGCTATTTTCTGTGATGACACCGATTGGCATTATCATCGGGCTGCTCGTGACAAATGCATTGGATGGCCGCGATCAAATCCTTTTCCAAGCGGTCTTTCTTTCGCTCGCGGCAGGTAGCTTCATCTACATCGCTGCTTTCGACGTGTTACGAGACGAGTTTTTGCAGCCAGGGCCGCGTGCGATGAAGTGGCTTCTCACCGTTGTTGGTTACGGATTAATGGGACTTCTGGCTTTATGGCTATAGCGAAGCAAAGGGAGGTTCACCTGATTGCCCTTCAATCACTAAAGAATTGCGTTGTCCCGTGTTGGCCGTACGATTGACTATCGCGGTCCTGGTCTATTCACCTCAAGATTACCTCAGCAGTCGTCGCACTCTTGCAGGCGCTTTTTTCTTTCTACCCTCTTGATTACGGCATGATCTATCGCAGATTTTAATGGAACGGGAAACGCATGATGTGGATTGATGTCCTCAGCATATCCGAAAACACTTTGTCTGTTTATTTTCATACCTCACCGTTTCGCCATTAACGGTACGAAGCGCCTCGCCCTCATCTACTTCCGTGATGTTGTAAAACGCCGTTACTAACCCCTGTGTGAAAAAAATGACGTAATTTCAAGTCGATTTTCAGCTGTTACCGATTGGCGACTTGGCGCTCGGGGCGGGACTCGAGTTCTGCGCGTGGGAGGTGGCGTACAATCATGAAATCGGGCACTAACAGAGGGTTCTCTGGCAGGTATTGCCGGACGTTATCCAGCCACTGTCGCAATGCCGGCACCTGTGTAAGCTTTAGATTCTCCTCGGTGCCGACCACATAATTGAAAACCAGTTGCGGGTAGATAGCGAAATCGACCAGCGACGGCTGCTGCAGACCGCCAAAGAAAGGGCCTTCATTAAGGTGTTGCAGCAACTCCATGCCCACGCGCATTTGCATATCCGGTAAGAGTTCAGACTTGTCGATATCACACATCATGTGCTTAATGAATGGCGCCATTTTGAGCAGCTCTGGCCAGGCGTTGCGAATCTCATCCGGCAGAGGTGTCTGGCTGCTGACGATCGCCGCCATGCGCCACGCTGTTTGACGAAACCTGGCGGTCATTTCGGTCTCGTGTGCAAACCTGAATGAACTGAGAATCAGGCTGTCCGTCACCCATTTATCCATGCTTAAAATCAGGGCTCGCTCTTGCTCGTTACGCCCAAACAATGGCTTATCGGGAAACAATTCCTCCAGCCACAGCGCGAGAGGCGTGGAATCATTACGCCACTCGTCATCGATCTGCAGGACAGGTACCTGGGTCTGCTGGGTAAACGCTATCTGCTCGGGGTTGGTCGGATCGACAGGCACAAATTCGAAAGGCAGTTGTTTGTAATAGAGGCAGCAGCCCACTTTGCGTACAAACGGACTGGTTGAATAACCGTAGAGCCTGATTTTTGTCACTGGTCGCCTTTCGTGGTCTTTACCATGGTGTAATCGTCGTGTCGGGTGAGATATCCGGTGCCAACGCCACCTCGCGGTTCTATGGCTGCCAGTATTCCATCACTAGGCTGCGCGGGTCATGTTCTAGCGGACAGAAGTCTTGTCATTTCTTTCAAAATGAGAGCCCGATCCATGTTGAGTAGTCGCGTGTCGGTATAGAATTGCGTCTATGGATGCCTTGTCAGATATCTTGAAGGCCACGCGCTGGACGGCCAAAGTCTATTTCAGTAGCGCCGGGCAGGGGCCTTGGTGCATGCAAGTGCTGTATCGGCCTCAGGGCGTATTTCATGCGGTGCTCAAAGGACGTTGCTATCTGCGCGAGCGCGGCGGGCCGGACGCTATTGTGCTCGAAGAGGGTGATGTTGTAGCTTTTCCCACAGGGGGTGATCACAAGATCAGTGGTACGCAGGAAGGTTTGAAGCTTGCTGCCAAAAACGTGATCAGGCTGACCGATAACGACGAGGTGATGGTTCTCAAGCAGGGTGCTGTTAGTTTTTCGCAACGTGAGCCTGATGAGCACGCAAGCGAATCGGTGGTCTGGCTCACCGGAACAATGTCTTACGACACCTCTATCGCTCACCCTCTATTGAAAGAATTGCCCTGCTCAATTGTCGTAGGTAAAGACAACAAAGATGCCAGTCAGGTTATGCAAAGCGTAGTCAGCGTGTTGGTCAGTGGAGGTAGGGCGGACGCGCCAGGATCGACATTGACTATAGACCGGATGTCGGAGGTACTGTTTCTCCAGATGCTGCAATGCTATGTGCAGTCATCAACCCATTCGTCGGGCTACTTCGCGGCACTTGCTGATCCACAGATTGGCGTAGCTTTGAATCTTGTTCATAATGAAGATGATGGGTCGCTGACGGTAGAGTCGTTGTGTAGTGCGGCTGCAATGAGCCGTACCAAATTTAATGCGCGTTTCAAACAGCTGGTCGGCGAGACGCCCAAGGCCTATCTAACCAACACACGCCTGTTGCGAGCTATAACGAAGTTGCAACACAGCCAGGAATCTATACAAGGTATCGCTCTGGCCGCCGGTTATTCGTCAGACTCGTCGTTCAGTAAAGCGGTAAAAAATCGCTTTGGCATGGCGCCGGGCGAGTTTCGTAAAGCGGATTTGCAGTGACAGACACAAGGCCGAAGAGGCTGTGGGCCGGTCGTGTATTGAGTAATGAATGTGATCAAAGCTCTGCATTGATAGAAATGACAAGATATATTGCGTTCATGACATTGACGGACAGCACTGACAATGCAAGTGTGGACCAGACTCTGAATAGGCTTTCGGAAGAGGTGGTAGTATGAAAGACAGACGTCCAGATATGATTCTCCGCTGGATGGTTGCCATTCTTTTAGTGGTGGTCGGCGCCCAGGCGCAGGCTCAACCGTCCGGCCCGACGTTGGACGAGCCCTTTCACATGCCGACCCTGACCGACACCAGCACGCTTGACGTGGTGGTGGTCGAGCCCTGGCACGTCGACACCCTCAGCGGTACGACGCGTCAAAAGCTGATTGATATCCACGTCGACGACTGGTGGCCGGGCGTTGAGATTCGAGTGCCCGTGAGGCTTGTTGTCCCCCTGCAGGGTTCTGTGCAGGGATTTGTTATTACCGGTACGCGGCTGGGAGGAACCGGCAAGGGCGATAAAGCGATGACCGCCAGTGACGAGGTAGCCCTGGACGGTGGTGTCGGGGTGGTCATGACCAAGATCAAACCCATCACAGACTACCCGGAGTTGCCTGCATTGCCCTCGGAAGCGGTCTTGCGCAATCGCTTCCTGCAGGAGGACCTCGACTGGCGCTATAGCGAGATCTATTTTTGGGGTGCCATTATGATGCGGGCGATCACCGCGGCCTTCGACGACGAGCTTTTCCTGCCCGGCCCCGTTATTGCTTACGGTGGCTCCAAGAACGGCATTACCCCGCTGGTCTCATCTATTCACGACGCGCGCATCACCGCGGTAAGAAGTAATGTCGCATTCACGGCCCTTACGCCGATTCGGGCCAACGACCCGCTCGCCCTCGCCGAGGTTGCGGCAGCCGACAGTGACTATGACGCCGCCGTCGCTGCAGGTCTGCCACAGGGCGATCAACCGTGGTCTTATTATGACAAAGGCTACCGCTCCAACGCCGGCTTGCTGGACGTGGCGCTAGCCCTTGGGTGGTCTGAAGCCGAGATCCAGGCCAGCTTCGACCGTGTGGCGGACGATATTTACGTGAGCGAGAACTGGGATCAACTGGCTGCCCGCGGCGTCAGTTACTTTAGCCTGCCTGGCTCGCATGATTGGGTAGCGTATGATGTGCCTGGCACCGCCACCATCCTGCCCAACCTGCGCAGCTATATCGTACCCAACGGTGGCCACGGTCGCCCTGGCCATCCGGAGGCGCCTGACGACAGCGTCGATGCCGCGTTCTTCGCTGAGCAGCTTTTTGGAGCTGACGGCGGACTTGAGATACCTGAAATCGCTACGGTGGTCAGCGGTGGCACCCTCGAGGTGACAGTGACGTTCCCGGAGGGCGGCGTACCCGAGGACAGCCGCATCTTCTGGATGTATGAGCGTGAACCCGATGGTTCATCCTGGTACCTCTATGATCTGTTTCCTGAAGACAACTGGACTACGATGAGCGGCACCGGTAGTACCGTCACTGCCTCTATCCCGCTCGAGCCCGGGCGCACGTCTATCGACCTGATCACGACGCACACGGTCACCGTCGGCGGCAATGTTATCCCCATCAGCGCCCCTTACACCCGCGTGGCACTGGGCAATGAAACCCTCGCCAACATGGTTGATAATTTTGATGGTGGTAACACCACCTATCCGTGGAGAGAGAATGGGACGTGGTATATCAGCGGGGAGACCTATAACCAGGATAACATTACTGGATATAAGCAGGCTTATGCCGGCAATCCGGCCTGGACTGATTATACGTACAAGGCGGATATGATCACGGTCAGCAACGCTGATCCCACTGCCGGGTCTTACGCCAACTCACTCGCATTCAGGGTGTCCGATAATAAGAATCTCTACTTCGCCAGGTTGAAGACGGACGGAGAGCTGGAATTACGTAAAAGAGTTGGCGGGACGACTACTTTGATCGCATCGGTACCGACGGGATACTCTCCTTTTATCTGGCAGAACTACAAGATTGTGGTGGCGGGCGAATCTATTCAGGTGTCGATCAATGATGAGCTGCTTATTGATGCCAGCGACAGCGATCATGCATCAGGCGCCATCGGTATTCGTACGAGTCGATCTGCTGCTTCTGTGGATAACGTGAGTGTCACGCAGCCGCCGGGTTGTTAAGAGCGATCACGTTATAGCGTGCTGGCTTGGCATTGCGATGCGAGTGCTATAGTTGGAAATCCGTTCATCAGGATTGCTGCGTTTTTTGACAATTCGCGAGTTAGGGTTAGGCACCAAAGGTAAATTCTCCGGGTGCCGGCAATCACAGCCGGAACCCGTAAGCAGTCATCATGCAATAATTGGCAGAAAAAATGTTGGGTCCATGAGTGTGCGAACGGCAGCTTGGGATGCATCGATCGAAATCAATGGAACAGTCCCAGAGATTCGTCACTGCATATTCTGCAGCCTACAATATGAGTAACTCTGGAAGGCATTTAGTCATAGCTGAACATTGTCACGATTTCAGGATCGTTGTGCGTGTAGAATGAGGTAGATTGAAGGAGATGCTTGGCATCGTAGTTCAGGACTGTACTTCTGTAGAAGCGGTGGTTTAACTTTTAAGCACTGGACGCGAACCAAGGTGCGGTCGACGTTTCATTGCGCATATTACAAGGTTTTCAGAAACGTAATCACCGCTAGTCTTTGTGCAGCTGTGAGAGCAACAAAAGCCTGCTTGGACTCCTCAGCTTCCCCGCCATGCCATAGAATGGCCTCTTCAAGATTGCGAGCACGACCATCATGTAAATAAGCCTCACCGCCGCTCACCCCGGCAGTCAGACCGATGCCCCAGAGGGGCGCAGTGCGCCATTCACTACCGCCAGAATCCGCCTCGTTCAGGGTAGAGGCCAAGCCCGGCCCCATGTCATGTAGCATCAAATCCGTGTACGGATGAATCGTCTGGTTACGCAATTCTGCATGCGGATGGTACGCAGTGGTAGTAAATGTACTCACATGACAAGCGAGACACCCCGAGTCCGCAAATAGCGCCTCGCCCGCTAATGCATCGGGCTCGGTCAACCCGCGTCTGGCGCGCACGCCCAGTAGCGAGATATACGCCGTCAACGTGTCCAGGTGTTCATCGGGTAGCTCCGCGCCAGAGGCACCGCAATTCATTTGCATCGAGCCACAATCAGGGGTTGGAAAGGCGGACGTCATGACGCCCAGGTCGGTATTTAGCGCAGACGCGACCTGATGCCGCACAGACGCTTGAGAGGCTTTCCAGCCAAAACGCCCCAGCCTGAACTGACCGGATTCGGGGTCGCGCACACGGCGCATGCGTCCAGAAATCCCATTGTCGTCGAGGTCGTCGGGATCTGCCAGCGCTTCAATATCCTTCTCTTTAATGGCCTCCAGCAGACCCATTCCCACTAGCTGCGGTGCAATACGTGCCGAAAACTGCTCTGGTTGGACGCCCAAAAAGGAATAGATGGGACGACGCAGTCCCATGGTTTCCTGCCAGGATTGCAACAGAATGCCTGCCTCGGCGTTGCCTGTACTGGACTCCGGCTGCAGCACCTTACCGATTGCCGGATGGGGGTTGCCGCTTGCGTCCGCGACTTTGACGACATAGCGTGTTAACGGCTGTCCCTCGGCAGGCGGCAACGCGCGGCCGTTGCGGGCGTGGCAAGACACGCAGGAGTGGTTGATATAATGGTTGCCTAATAAACCAGCCAGCGCGTCGAAGGGCGGATTTTGTGGCGACTCGTTGTGCCCTCCATCCTCGAAATCAGTATGATGCACCCTGCGGCCCAAGACGAAATTCTGGCCGTTGAGACTGGACAGATTAGTCGCCATTTGTAGAAAGTGATTATCAGGCTCATTGGAATATTGATAGGGCAGTGTTGTGTTGCCACCGAGCCAGCCTGACTCGGGAATTGCGTAAGAATCCTCTAACTCCGTGGCAAAATCGCCGAAAACGCCACGGGCCTGCCACGGCACGAGCCCTTGTCCGACAATATAGAGGTAGGTTGTCCCATAATAATTGTTACGACCGTTAGGCACGGCTTCTAAAAACTGACTTAATTCGAACTCGAGACGATCGCCTGGCTGTAGTGGCGCGTTGGTTTTATTGTTGTAAGCAACGCTGCGAGAGTAGTGCGTATCATCAAGAGGAATCATCACGCCATTATTGTGATACTCAGCCACGGTATTGATACCACGATAGAAAAATCGCAGCTCTGCCTGGTTCGGGCTCAGCTGCCACTGCGTAGTGACATTAAAGGTAATGGTGTCGCCGCCGCGCCCGATCGTGTCAATGATCTCCACGGCTGCAGTGCGGTGTTCCCAGTAATGCGCCAAATAGTGATCATACGCCTGAAATTCATCCTCTCGCGCATGCCGATCACGCGCTCGATCGGAAAACCGGGTGATTAATGCAGATGTCGTCGAAATTTGCTGAGCAGGCTCCAGCGGCGTGGATGCATCATAAAGTGGAGCAATAGGTGGGTTTGGCGCAGGAATTTCGCTGAAGTGGGCTATGAGCGGCGGGACTGCGTCGCCGTAGAATGCGCGCACTGCCTCCAGCGGCACTGAAAAACGACAACCACTGATCTGGGGTGTCTCGTCGGGGCAGTTCTCCCATCGCTCAAATGCCCAGCCAGATCGCGGCGACGCCAGATAAGTTTCGTCGTAGTCCGCAGCAACATAGTTTTTTTCGCAGGTCGCGGCGCCGGCACGGTATTCCTCAAGCGTGCAGCCCCGTGATCCACTGACAGCGAGAATATCACCGTCACCGACTATCTTGAGCGGATGGCTGCACCCCACTGACAGTGCCAGCGCGGTGGCAGTAGCCACTTTTATTGTATTGTTATCCATCACTGAGGCAGTTGCCAAAATTTGCATCGTTTCAATGGAGTATAGGAAATATCCACAGCCTGTCGAATCAGCACGGGCAACGCAAATGGGTACAATGTCATAAGAATTCGAGGCCACCGGTAGGCTCGACACATGCAGAGCTCAGATAAAAAAAGAAGCATGCTTCCACGTTAGTTATAGTAAATCTCTCTGAGAGCATGCTCTTCACATCTCCGACTCGCTAAAAAAGACAATTCGTAGTATTCTTCGGCACGCAATTTGCATTGGATATAAACGACTGTATAGGTCGGGATAACGCTATGAACAACATAACCAACGGCACCACCGCTACACCTGTTAATGAGCTATGGGACGGTATTTTGCTCCTGTCCGTGTTTGGGACTATCGACTCGGCAAGAAGCAAGGAAATGATGGAGACGATGTTAGCGAAAGTGGTGCAAACAAGTGCGAAAGTTATTGTGCTCGACATCTTGGGAGTTGCTGTTGTCGACAGCGCTGTGGCGAATCATTTGTTAAAGATTGGACGGGCGACCAAGCTGATTGGCGCCGATACCATAATTTCGGGTATTTCACCGGAAGTTGCTGTCACGCTGGTAGAGCTTGGTATTGATCTTGAGGCTACTATTACAACGGCGAACCTGTCCGATGCGCTCCAGTTGGCTTTCGATCGAACTGGATACACTATCGAACAATCAAAATAGAAATACGCCTTGTAGAGCTGATAAAAGGTGTACGCCAATCGAAACATACTGGTCTTAACAGTCCCTGCGGACATTACATCCACCGATATCGCGCACCTGTACGATGAAATATCAAGCGTTGCTGCCACAGGTGGTTTGCAAGGGGTGGTGGTGGACTGCAGTAAGATCTTGGCCGCAGATACTATTCAGGCTCGACGCGTGTTCAGGGTGGCGAAACTCGCCCGACTCTATAGGTTAAGCGCAGTGTTTTGTTGTATTCGGGAAGGGGTAGCAACAGCGCTGGTTGAACTGGATTTCAAGCCCGGCGATGTTCAAACGGCCACTACGGTCGATCAGGCCATGCAACAACTCGAGAGACCGGACGTAAATCTGGCGGCGTCGTAATGTTTATCTAAAACCTTGCTCGCGTCCGGAAAAGCCTTTACCGCTTGCTTGGGAAAATATTACTCAGGCGGGCCGAGGTAACAAAAAACTGAATATGATGTATGTTCCAATAGACGCTGAAGAGGATATTGCAAGGGCCGTAGCGATGACAGAAGAAGCTATGTCTGCGGAGGGTTTCGGCCTGACCCAGCGGCGCATGATGGCTACTGCGGTTTCGGAATTGGCCACCAATGCCTATGTGCACGCCACGAAAGGGGCAGTCACAATTGCGAGGTTAGGCGGGACGGGAGGCTCCGGCATTGAGGTCACCGTCGAGGATCAAGGTCCTGGAATAAAAGATCTGGAGCAAGCGATGGTTGACGGCTATAGCACTGCTGGCAGCTTGGGGGTTGGCCTGCCGGGCGCTCAGCGTCTGGCTGATGAGTTCTCCATTCACAGCACGGCTGACAAGGGCACTGTGGCCGTTGTTCGAGCATGGTTAGTTTAACAGGGCCATGAATTTCTCGTACTCGGTTCAATGCCAACCGATGCCAGGCGAGGGTGGTTTTAGCGGCGATGCAGCACGAGTCGTCGAAGACCGAGAGAATAACACGGTACTTCTCGTAGTTGTCGACGTACTGGGTCACGGAAAAGAGGCGCATAAGGTCGCTGTAAACGCGCTCGATTTCTGTGAGCAGAGAGCCCGCGCTCCGTTACCTGAGATTGTTCACGGACTGCACCATCATGTGCGAAAATCCGTGGGTCTTGTTCTTACACTATGCAGAATTGACAAGGAAGAGAGCCTTCTCAGATACATCAGCATTGGTGATGTAAGGATGTTGCTACCTAAGTATGAACCGATGGAATGCCTGAGGCAGGCTGGTGTCGTGGGGTATCAGATACCCATTCTAAAAGAGCGATCCCGCTCTCTGGTTGATGGCGATATGCTATTAATTTGTAGCGATGGTGTAGGCGACTTTGCAGAAAATCTGTGCGATAAAACCCTGCGAGGGGGGGCGCAATCTCTTGGTCGCTTCGTTATGTCTAATTTCGCAAAAGATACTGACGATGCCTTGTGCCTGACTCTGGAAGTACTGCCATGACGACCCTCGACCAACTTTGCCTGGACGATGAGTCTGCAGTTTTGGAGGCGCGCAGCAAAGTGTTTGAACTGTCACTTTACTGCGGCTACAACGAGACGCGTGCAACCCGTGCAGCGACTTTCAGCTCAGAACTGGCGCGCCTCCTTGTTTCTGCCGACGGTTCTGCCCAATTTCTCATAGAGGCAGAAGTGCAGGGCACGCAGCTTAGCTTGCGCGTATCGTTCTCGGGTGACCGAATCGAAGAGCAGGCAGCACCCCTGCGCCAATTTTTTATTGATCGCGCCGCTCGTTTTGCGGACTATCAGCATGAATATCAGCTTTTTCTACAGCGGGCGTACCCCGAAGAGGCGAAAGACTCTGGTTTTGGAGAGATCAAAAAAATATTGCAAGAGAATTCAGAGCCAATAAAGCTCGCTCGCCTGACGGATGCACTGGCTGCTGAGAAGGAGCGCTTGTCAGTGACTCTGCAGTCGATACACGAAGGAGTCATTGCAACCGATGCGACCGGCCGAGTAGTTCAGATCAACCGAGCGGCTCAGCAATTGACGCGTTGCACACTGAGCGAGGCGATTGAAATGCATGCCGACGCAATTCTCCACGTCATTGATGAAAAACAAAATTTGCGTTGTGAAAATATTGTTTCAGATACTATTTCCAAAAAATCTTTCACCGATTTCGGACGCTTTACTGTACTCCAGTCTGAAGATGGTGTGCGATGCCCGGTTGAGATTACAGCGTCACCAATATTCAATGAAGCGAAAGTTTTTCAGGGGGTAGTACTGGTACTGAAAGATGTTAACGAGGAAAGATCAGCAGCTTTTGAGCGTGAGCGTGCGGGAAAGCTGGAGTCCGTGGGTCTCTTGGCAGGAGGTATAGCCCATGACTTTAATAACTATTTGGGCATTATGCTGGGAAACCTGGAGCTTGCATCATCCAAAGCCCAAGGTGAGTCAGATATCGCTTCGTATCTGTCTCAGGCTGAGAATGCGATTCAGAAGGCATCGAAACTGACGCGGCAACTGCTGACGTTTTCTAAAGGTGGAGATCCAATTTTAGAAACCACTTCCTTGGCAGACCTTATCATCGAGTCTGTAGATTTTGTTCTGCGTGGATCAAACTCAAGCTGGACACACTCCTTCCCCGATGATTTATGGATGGCGGATATCGATAGTGGCCAGATTGACCAGGTGATTCAAAATATTGTTCTAAACGCTAGTCAGGCAATGTCTAAAGGTGGCTTTATCAGTATTGCTTGCGAAAATGTCAATCGCTCCGACTTACCAGGAGATCTTCCGCTCAGTCAGATCGATTTCATCAAGGTGACTATCAATGATGAAGGCCCTGGTATGAGTCACGCAATGCTTGCGAAAATTTTTGATCCCTACTTCACAACAAAGAAAGAGGGTAATGGACTGGGTTTGGCTATCTGTCATTCTATTATTCAAAAGCATGGAGGCTACATCAATGTGCAATCCGAAATTGATCAGGGCACTTGTTTTACAATCTATCTTCCCGCTCATAAAACGAGGGAAATTAAAGGTAATCCGAATGTAGAGTCCGTCCCCTTCGAGCGCAATCTGACAGTATTGGTGATGGATGATGACATCATGGTTCGACAACTACTTGAGGAGCAACTGGCTTTCCTCGGTCATAGAGTGTGGTCGGCTTGCGATGGGGCGGCTGCAATCGAACAATACGAACAGCTAAAAAAACTCGGGACGCGAGTCGATTTGGTCATTTTGGACTTGACGGTGCCGGGTGGTATGGGCGGGCAGGAGACTGCGACCAAGCTTTTGGATATTGATCCTGAGGTGAAGATCGTTGTATCCAGTGGCTACTCGAATGATCCCGTGATGTCAGATTATCTCGCTCATGGTTTCGTGGGAGTAATCGCGAAGCCCTTTCGCATAGCAGATCTTTCTGAAGTTCTGGGCGCTGTGGTCAACAGGTAGATTCCTCTGTAACGACGGTTAGATCGACTCGCCGGGAGTGTTCACGCTGGCGGTGAGCAATGATAAGAATGCGGATAAAAAGCACGCTCTTTTTAGCCATCGGTCGTGGCTACCCGGCAGTTGTATGGGCTATTATTCATCGCGATAGCACTTATTATGCTTGTGGCTAGTGAGCCAAAAGCGGTGTTAGGCATGCTTTTCGCTGCGCCGCAGAGGCTGGGGACGTGTGTTTTAGTATGGCAAGTGAGCGACCTCCTCCACTCGTGGCACGCACGTTGGTTTGTGTTGCGGTCATCAGTAGCGACGATTGGGGGCAGGCAGCAATAGATTTTTGACAGTGAGGTGTAAGCTATTGGAAGAATCCGTAGAGCAACGTCTGGATCGGTTGGAGTCTATTGAAGAGATACGCCAGTTGGTCGCTAAATATGCGCTGTCTTTGGACATGCGCGATTTGGATGCTCACGTCAACCTGTTTGCTGAAGATATTCGCGTCAGTCGAGAGTGCGTCGGGCGAGCTCACCTCAAACGCTGGCTCGACGATACCTTACGCTTGCAGTTCACCGGTACCTCACATCACACGGGTAATCACATTATCGAGTTCGACGACGCCGACAGGGCTCATGGTGTTGTCTATTCAAAAAATGAACACGAGACACCCTCTGAGGACGGTGACGAGTGGGTCATTATGCAGATGATTTACTGGGACAACTACCAACGAATTGATGGCCGCTGGTATTTCAGACGCCGATTGCCGTGCTATTGGTATGCAACGGACCTCAACAAACCGCCAATCGGGGAGCAGAAAATGCGTTGGCCAGAACGTGAACGCTACGATGGCGCCTGGCATCAGCTGTTCCCTAGTTGGAGTAAGTTTTGGGCAACACAGCCCAACGCCGATGAGCCCGAGGTTGCGACTCCGGCGCCCTTGAACAAGTTTTTAGAGACCATGCGCGCTGACGCGCCTTTTCCACGCGTGCAGGTGCGTTGAAACGGCTACCTGATCGCCCATTCTAGGGGTCTCAGGCAATAGGCTGGTAAGCTGAACAAAATGGAATGCAATCGTGTCTAGCATGGATGAGCAACGTGAGCAGCAAAAGCTGAAAACCCTGATAGGCAAGCGGCTTGGGCCTTATCGTGGCTTCAACCCTGTAAATCGCGCGCAGGTATGGCAGTGGTGTACTGCCATGGGAGACAATAATCCCTTGTACCTTGATGATGACTATCGGCAGCAGACCGAATTTGAGAGCCTGGTGGCGCCGCCCGCGATGATGCAAGTGTGGACCATGCGGGATTTTAATGACAACTACGCGCCCGGATCGACCCAAAGTCAGCCCTATCAAGTTTTCGATGAGATGTCTGAATTAGGTTACACGCGTAACGTTGCCGTCAGTTACGACATACAGTTTAGTCGCTACCTGACAGAAGGCGAGTGTCCGATACATCACACCACGATCATCAAAATCAGCGATAGAAAACAAACAGCGCTTGGCGAGGGATTTTTCGTCACGGAAAAGCTTGACTACAGCACTGAGTTGGGCAGACCGTTTGCGGAAGCATTGATTTCGTATTTTCAATATAAACCGAAGCCAGTGGATCAAGTCACTCCTGATCACACGCGTGGCAGAGAAAGCCCGGATCCAGTGAACGCCCACTCCGCCCACGCTGAAGTGTGGCAGAGCGATCTCTCTGATCGGCCAGCTTCGCAGGTGGCGCCTGACGACGGGCTACCTGAGTTGCACATCCCGATCACCCACAAATTAATTGTCGGCGGTGCGATTGCTACGCAGGATTTTATTCCGGTGCACCACAACGCTCCGGCAGCGCAGCGCGCTGCCATGCCAGATATATTTATGAATATTCTAACAACCAGCGGGCTGTGTGCGAGGTATTTGTCAGACTGGGCTGGCCCCGCCAGTCGATTACAGCGCCTCACCTTCAAACTGATGGCCCCCAACACGCCCGGCGATTGCATGACCTTGAGAGGAGCCGTCAAAAAGGTTGATCGCTCAAAGAACAGGCCTGTGGTCACCGTCGATTTTTCCGGTACCAATAGTAAGGGCTCACACGTTGTTGGGTCAGGCGATGTAGAACTCAACCCCTAGAAATGATCTGCACATCAGGAGCACACAATAATGAAGGATAACAGGCGTTTTGAAGGCAGAGTCGCAATTGTTACTGGAGCGAGTATGGGGATAGGTCGTGCTACAGCCATGCAGCTGGCCGAGGAGGGAGCCATCGTGGTTGGCTGTGCGCGGCGTAAGCCAAAGCTCGATGAGCTGGTCGACGCCATTGCGGAGCGCGGCGGAAAATTTATCAGTGTTGGCCTGGATGTTGGCGATACGGATGGGTTCGCCGGGTTGATAAAAGATATTGCAACGGAATACGGTCGTTTGGATGTGTTAGTCAACAACGCTCCCTCGGTGATCGGCGGCATGGTGGTTGACCAAAGTCTTGACGACTGGAAAGCTAATTTTGGAATCGGTGTAGACAGTGTCTTTGTAGGCGTGCAGGCTGCGATGCGCGTTATGATCGCTCAACAATCTGGCGCTATTGTAAATATTTCCTCAGTGAGCAGTTTGCGTGCGGGTACCGCCTCGGGCGGTTATGGCGCCGCCAAGGCAGCTCTCAACCAGTTTAGTCAATGCGCCGCCATGGAGGCGGCGCCACACAACGTGCGTATCAATGTAGTCGCTCCCGGGGCGGTAGATACCCCGGGGCTCAACGCCGCTACTGGCAAGAATCCGCATGTCAAGAAAGTAATCACCGACGCGATTCCGATGCAGCGAGCAGCGACGCCCGCCGAGATATCTGCAGCGATCTGTTTTTTAAGCTCTGACGAGGCGTCGTTTATAACCGGTGTGATCTTACCCGTGGACGGCGGCAAGACGCCGCAGCTTTATGTACCTTCCTTTGATATTACAAATCTGGACAATCAGGCCGAGAACCGCTGATTAGCGGTAAGGGTAATAAGCGTATGGCATTGCTGGAAAAAAAGATTGGGCTGGTGACAGGCGCGGGCCAGGGAATTGGTCGTGCGATTGCGTTCTCTTATGCACGGGAAGGTGCCACGGTGGTGGTTGCTGACTTCAACGTCGATGCAGGCGAAGAGACCGTCGCAATGATACAGGCATCGGGTGGTCGGGCCCATTTTATCGAGGGCGATATCAGTAAAGAGCAGCAGGTGAAAAATACAATTGACGAGGCGATGGCGACTCATGGCAGGCTGGATATTTGCTGCAACAGTGCCGCCGTCAGTCGCGGTTCAGGCCTCATTCACACCTATGAGAAAGCGGTGTTTGATCAGACGCTGGAGATGTGCCTGACCAATACCTGGTTGTGCATGAAGTATGAAATCGCGGCGATGCTTGATGCAGGCGGTGGTGCGATCGTCAACATATCCTCCAATGCTTCTCTAAAGGGCCAAGCCTTCAATACAGCCTACGCCGCGGCAAAGTCGGGAGTAAATGTGCTTACAAAAAGCGCTGCCGCTGAATACGGAGAGCAAGGTATCCGGATCAACGC
Source organism: Halieaceae bacterium (assembly GCA_024224435.1). Classification (GTDB taxonomy): domain Bacteria; phylum Pseudomonadota; class Gammaproteobacteria; order Pseudomonadales; family Halieaceae; genus Marimicrobium. The sequence continues at coordinate 2,557 of JAAENL010000445.1, read as the reverse complement.
GGTGTCACCTGGTGTCGTTAGAACGCCCGGTTTGGAGGCTTATTTCGAGGAGCAACCAGACATAGCCCGGGGATTGCGGCGCTCCGCGGTAATGAATCGCCTGGGGGAGCCGAACGAAATCGCTGAGGCGGTGACTTTTCTCAGTTCTGACAGGGCGTCGTTTATCACAGGTCAGTTGCTGTCAGTGGATGGCGGCGCCGCTGTGCGATAAGCGAGACTAAGCGCGGGCGCAGCCCGACGAAATTTCGCAATCTTCAGATAGTTGCTGAGGCGGCTCAAGGCGGTCTTGCCACAACTTATCGAGGCATCAGTGCGGATAAATCAGCGTGGTTTTACGAGGTGCCTCTGCGGAAATACGGCTCGGGATATAGAGCATCAGCGGCTTCGCTGCGCGCGATGTCGCTTACTCAGTTGCACCGCCCCGTCACCTCTTGAATAAAAAACGAAATGTATTAAGGCCTGTTCATTAGCAGTTAGTCGGGGCAGGGCGTATCGCATCGTGTCGCGTTGTAACAGTCATACCGCCGGAGGTCTTCCAAACTGGTTGCCGCGTTACCAGATAAGCTGCGCTAGCATCCGGGCGGCGGAGTCACGGGATTCTCAAACGGCGGACCGAAAACGTCTTCCAGGTGATCTCCGAGTGGGTCGCCAAGTACCACCATGCTCTGGAAATACTCCAGAACGCGCGCCTGCGACACCTCTAGCGCCGGCCACTGTGGCCAGTCCCATGTGTCATTCATGAACGGTCGCATCTGATCGTGACTGAGAACCGTAAGGTGGTTCACGTCATGAGCAATAGCCACGTCTTCGATCGACAACCAACCATGCGCTCGGTCATGCATCCATCCTGCGTAATGTGGCTCCATCTTAAGCGTGTTTATGAAGGCGTCAGCGTAGCCATTCTCAGTGAGATATTCAGCGAAACCCTCATGACCATAGGCGACTACCATGGCGAGCACATCCTCTGCAGAACCTAATCTCGCCGTACGTTCAATGTCGGCGATAACCTGAGGATCGAATCCGTTATCGGCCATCCATCCGACCTTCGCGCCTTGCATTGCATACCAGAGGCCAACGCCTACTTGATCATTGCCCCAGGCCTGTGTGTTGTTGGTCAGATTGTTTGCAAATGCCCATGCGCCAACGTCATCAAGGGTCGCTGGTGGCAGCCCAACAAAAGCCCTTAGATTATTGTAAGCCAGCAGTGCTTCCGTGGTAATTGCGGTCCTGCCACCGACAAGGCCTTCATGATCGGTATGATCACTGCCATAGGTGAGACCAAAGGTCGCTAAATCGATAAAGTTACTCTCCGCTCCCGTATGTGGGTGCTCCATATGCGTGCCTTCATCGTCTGTAGATGCGGTCTCTGGCAGCTGCGTCCTGTCGATACAGAAACCAAACGTCGTGGAGGCGTTAGGCTCTAACATTTGATTCCACTCCCCTCCCACGACACGCCAGGAGTGTGCCATCGCACTACCCTCATGATATGGATTCGTCAAATAGCTTATCTCGGAGTTCCAGTAGTTGGTCACATAGCCCGGTAGGTCAACGGTAACGTCCCAGAGACTTTTGACCAAACTGTTGTTTGTTACCAGGCCCTCCCCGCAGGCGCCCGAGCCCCAGTCGTCCGAGAGACTAATAACAACAGAGAAGGGTGTTGAGGATGGTACGGTTTCTGCGATGGAAGCCGATGTCGCAGCCGATACGGTAATTGTTAGCGCTGCCAGGAAAGCTGTTTTTACGCACTTGGCCCGACCTTGTCGGCTTATAGCGAATTTCGTGTGCTCGTGAATGTTTTTATAATCGGATTGCATCACGTTCTCCCTGGTGTTGAACCGGAAATAATCTTTAAATAACTGATTTAACTCATTTTATACCCGAATAGTGATCTTATGGGTGTTACCTGCGCCCTGGTCTGTAGCATTTTCACGCTCACCAATGCAGTGGCGTCTCTCTTTGGTGGACAATGCTCTCGGACATAAGTTCAAAAATTGATGCCCATGACTTAACGCCGTTGAACTGTGAGGATCGCTGGGTAGAAACCTACCGGTACCAGCAACGTGTGCCACCGACCAAGATCTATGCCGGTCGATCGCAAGGTATCCCAAACCACGACGCGTATGGATAAACCGTCGCCAGTCTGCACCAGACGTAAAAAGAACTCAGATCAGTAATTACAGGGGAAGACGGTGGAGCGTGCAGGTGACCGGGTCTGGAAAGGGCCGGTATATCTAGCGTACCTGGTGCATAAGCGACGCCTGATGCCGACAAAAGAGTCGAGTCGTGGGCTGGCTGCAAGAACACAGTGTGCAGGTAGCCATCACTGAATTACCTTCTTCCAATCCAGATTTGATGTGGCTGAATCATTCGTACTGGTTTCTCACTCGTTGACAAAAAGCAAGTCAGCTTTTTCAGTGCCAGAAACCTGCCTAAAACTCTGACTGGGAAGTGTATTCACTCTCCCGCTCCGAATAAAATATTCTATTGAGAAACGCTATCATCACATCGAGTGCAGGTGGTGCATCGACCTCAAAACCGTCGCTCCACAAAGTGCCTG
>JAAENL010000444.1 GCA_024224435.1 Halieaceae bacterium | reverse complement strand
CGGGGTGGTTAACTAGCGCCTCCTGGTACAAGATATAGGGGTGGAAGAATTACGAGATCAAACGAAAAGAAGACCGACCCTGGAAGCAGGGCGCGACTACCCACGAACATACCGGGAGTTCTTGAAGTGGTTCCCTGACAATGAATCCTGTATTGCCCATTTGGAGAAGTTACGCTGGCCTAATGGGTTTATCTGTCCAGAGTGTGGTTCCGTCTCAGAACCGTGGCACCAAACCCGGGGGAGACTGGTTTGTCCCAGATGTCGCCACCAATCATCGGCTACTAGAGGTACGATCTTTGATAAAACACGCACACCCCTCACAACGTGGTTTGAGACAGCTTGGCACATGACAACGGCAAAGAACGGGCTATCTGCGAAAACGCTGCAACGAACATTAGGTACAAGCTACCGTACCGGATGGAATATGCTTCATCGGTATCGTATTGCCATGGTACGCGGTGAGCGTGCGCCATTGTCTGGTACGGTTGAGGTTGATGAGACCTTGGTCGGTGGTGTAGAGCATAGCGGAAAACGAGGGCGTGGCACGGATAAAGCCATTGTGGTCATCGCTGTTGAGATCAAAGAGCCAAAAGGGTTCGGTCGAGTACGGATGCGTCATATACCAGATGCGTCGGGAGAAGCATTGGTTCCTTTCGTCTGTAATGCTGTGAAACCCGGATCAGTTGTGCAAACCGATGGATGGGGTGGATACAACCAGCTTCAGCAGAATAGTTACTTGCATGCCTATCCGGTTAACACAGGTTAATGCTTTGGGGTATGATCCGGCGCATGCCGGATTACCCTCGGACTCTGTTGGAGTTTCAGCATCTTTTTCCTGATGAGGCGGCCTGCGCTCGCCATCTGGAGCGCATCCGGTGGTCAGAAGGTTTCGAATGCCCGTCCTGTGGTCAGGTCGGTGACCCATGGTGTCTTCAGGCTAGACCACGTGTGCTGGAATGTCGTCAGTGCGGGCGCCAAATTAGTCTTACAGCAGGCACTGTCATGCACCGAACGCGGCAACCCCTACCGGTATGGTTTTGGGCGGCGTACTTGGTGACGACGCAGACGCCAGGTGTGAGCGCCCTGCAACTCCAACGCCAACTCGGCATCAAGCGTTACGAGACAGCGTTTCTGATGCTACACAAGCTGCGCGCTGCGATGATTCGGCCCGGGCGCGACCGAATTGGCGCTGAGTGGCTGGTCGAGGTGGACGAGACATACGTCGGTGGTGCAACACAGGGGGAGGGCCGAGGGCGGCACCACAAGACGCTCGTTATCGGCATGGTAGAGGTGCTCCCACGAAAGAAAGCTCTCGGCCCTGACCCGAATCTACCGTCTGTCCATCGTCCGCGGCACCGAGGAGGACATGGCCGCAGTTTTATCGCGGGCAGGTTGCGCCTCCAGATTATCCCAAACCGCAAGCAGAAAACCCTGGAACCGATGGTTCTGGCCAACGTGCGGAAGAAAGCCGAAGTACGGACCGACGGGTGGACTGGCTACGACAACTTGCACAAGCTGGGCTACCAGCACACAGCCGTGCCTGTCCGAGGAGATCAAGCCAAGACTGATCAACATCTCCCGATGATCCACATTGTATTCGGGAAGCTTGATGCGTGGCTCTTGGGGACGCACCACGGAGTCAGCCCGGCACACCTGCAGGGCTATCGCAACGAGTTCGTTTTCCGATTTAACCGGCGGTTCTGGCCAATGGTGGGTTTCGACAGTGTGCTGAAGATTGCTACCCGAGTGGAATCGCTGACCTACAAGGATTTTTACAAAAGCGCGCAAACGTATACGAATCCTGGGACACCAGATTAGCCTGTGCTAACCGGATAGGCATGGTATCATCCATGGTCACGATCAGATCCCACTGTTCGTGCGGCGCCCAGTAGTGGGTTGCTCCCGTCCTGGTGCAGCATCATCCCCGGCCAGGGCGCCCGCAGCCGCCGTTTGCGGTGAACGCCCCGCCTG
>JAAENL010000443.1 GCA_024224435.1 Halieaceae bacterium | reverse complement strand
CACCGCCTCCAGCAGGGCGTTGGCGCATGGCTCATAGGCTCAAGCTATTCTTGCCGCTGATATTGTTTACCGTGTTGGCGCTATTTCTCTTCAGGGGTCTCTCGTTGGATCCGCGAGAGATGCCCTCCGCGTTGATTGATCAGCCCTTTCCCGCTTTTGACCTGCCACAGCTTGGCGCGGATGAAAGACTCTCGGCAGGGGACATGGCAGGGCGCGTCGGCTTGCTCAATGTATGGGCGACCTGGTGTCCCTCTTGTCGGGTTGAGCATCCTTATCTCTTGCAGCTGTCGGCGCTGGGAGTACCGATATACGGGCTGAATTACAAGGATGAAGATGCAGCGGCGCAGCGCTGGCTGGAGCAATTGGGTAACCCCTACCGATTCAATATCGTTGATCAGGAAGGTTCGCTGGGACTGGATCTTGGCGTTTACGGTGCGCCGGAAACGTATCTCATCGATGCACAGGGTGTTATTCGCTATCGTCACGTGGGTGTGGTGGACGAGCGCGCGTGGCGGTCGACACTAGAGCCGCTTTATCTGAGCTTGGGCGGGGAGGCGAAACCATGATGACGTGGGCACGCTTTGCTTTTTTCCTGACGCTTTGTGCAGCATCGCCGGCCTGGTGTGTTATCGAGACCTACCAGTTTGATGCCCCCGAGCTAGAACAGCGCTATTACACGCTGAGCCAGGAGCTGCGTTGTCCCAAGTGTCAGAATCAGAATATAGCTGATTCCAATGCACCGATATCACAGGATTTACGCAAGCTGCTACACCAACAGTTGCAGGCCGGGGCGTCAGACGAAGAGATCCTGGACTACATGGTCGCGCGCTACGGTGAGTTTGTGCGCTACAGGCCACGTTTTGGCGGCGTTTCCCTGCTGCTGTGGGCTGCACCTGCATTTTTACTGCTGGTCGGTATGGTGATCATGCTGCTCGTGCTGCGCTCTCGTAAAGGGGTGGATGTAGCGTCAGCGACACTGGGGGCTGACGAGCAAGCGCGACTTGATCAGTTGCTTGAGAAAGCGGAGCGGGATTCTTGACGACTTTTGTAATCGCGTGTGTGGGGTTAGTCGTCTTTAGCGGGCTTTTTTTCCTGTTTCCGAGGCGTCGCTCCGGGAGTACCGAGGCGGAACTCGATGCGGCAAACCTGGCGTGGTACCGCCAGCGCAAGCAGGAGCTCGAGTCGCAGGGTGAGAGTGTGTTACTCGAAGATGCGCGCCTGCGTCTCTTTGAGGATGAGCGCAGGCATGATGAGGGGCGCCCCGAACTAAGTGCTACAACGAGATTTTCGGCGTGGCTTTTGCTGCCGCTGGTCGGCCTTGGTGCGGGACTGTTGTATTACGAGCTTGGTGCTGCTGTCGACGTAGAGCTGGCTCAACGCCTGCAAGGCCTCGGCGAGTCATCGTCACCCTCCGAAATGCGGCAACTCATCAGCGACGTCGAGCAGCGCAGCATAAAACGGCCAGATAATCTTCATTACCTGGCCCTGTTGGGCCGTTATTACATCGGCCAGCAAGAGTACGACCTCGCGCGGGAAAACTACCGACAGATGTTGAGAGAGGTTCCCGAGGATGCGCAGATACTTGCCTATTCCGCACAGGCAGAGTTTTTTGCGGCAGGTCGAACCCTGACTGACGAGGCAAGACTGCGCGCTGAGCAGGCGCTTGCCGTCGATCCTCAACAGCGCACTGCGTTGGGGATGTTGGGCATGGCGTTTTACGAACAGGGTGACTTTAGGGCGGCCATTGGCTACTGGGAGCGCCTGCTGGCGATGGAAACACCCGGCTCGGAAAATGCCAACATGATTCGCTCGGTGCTGGATTCAGCTCGCATGGAACTCGGTGAGGAGGTGGCGGAGCCGAACACGCAAGCGGAGCCGGCCGCGACCGGTATAACGGTGAGGGTGACCGCGCCGGAGGGCGTGACTATTTCGCCCTCTGACACCGTGTTCGTACTTGCACGAAGCGCATCATCAAGTAGTCGAATGCCAATCGCGGTGCAGCGTTTACAGGGCGTTACGTTGCCCTTGACGTTCAGGCTAGATGATCGCCATTCGATGGCTGGCCAGAAGCTATCCCGGACCGATGAGGTCATCGTCGCCGTGCAGGTGTCAGCTGACGGGCGTCCCGGAGAAAAGAGTGCTCGCTGGCTGGGGGAGGTGGCGGGTGTCACGCCGTCTGCCGAGGGGGAGCCGATAGAGGTTTTGCTGCACCCGGGCGTCGCTCAATAGGCCGTTTCTACGCACCAATCGGGCGCGTTACTGTGAAAATCCATAATTCCACTTTTCAGGCATAGTGTTGTTCGATTAAACTCTATACACTACATGTTGTGTGTTGCTGTCGAGATAAATACGTGCTTATATCGTCAAAAAGATATAAAAAACATAAATTTAGGGCGGATTCTTAAAGCAATATGAGACTAAAGTCGATCAAGCTGGCGGGGTTCAAGTCATTCGTCGATCCGACGTCGGTGAACTTTCCGAGCAATATGTGTGCAGTCGTAGGCCCCAATGGCTGCGGGAAATCCAACGTAATTGATGCCGTGCGCTGGGTCATGGGCGAGAGTTCAGCCAAGAACCTGCGCGGGGAGTCCATGTCGGACGTCATCTTTAACGGTTCGGTCAACCGCCAGCCGGTCGGCCAGGCGTCGATAGAATTGGTATTTGATAATAGCGAAGGGCGGGTCGGCGGAGAGTTTGCCAGCTACTCCGAAATATCTACCAAACGCTCGGTCGTGCGCGAGGGTCAGTCTGAGTATTACCTCAATGGCACGCGCTGTCGCCGTCGCGACATCACTGATATTTTTCTTGGAACGGGTCTGGGCCCGCGAAGTTACGCCATCATAGAGCAGGGCATGATCAGCCGCCTGATCGAGTCAAAGCCGGAAGAACTGCGCGTTTTTATTGAAGAGGCAGCCGGAATATCGAAGTATAAAGAGCGGCGCAAGGAAACCGAGAGTCGTATGCGTCGCACGAAGGAGAACCTGGAGCGGCTTACGGATTTGCGCGATGAGCTGGAAAGGCAATTGCAACATCTGCAGCGGCAGGCGCAGGCGGCTGAAAAGTACACCGATCTGAAAAGCGAAGAGCGTGAACTGAAAGCGCAATTGCTGGCACTGCAATGTGAGGAGCTTGATAAGAAGATTCAGGTAGCAGCCCATGCCGTGGGCGAGTTGGAGGTGAAACTCGAATCAATTCACTCTGAACATCAGAGCGTGGACACGCAAATTGAACAGCACCGCGTTGAGCAGGCTGATCGAACCGATGCTTTCAACAAAGTGCAGGCAAATTTTTACTCGCTGGGCTCGGAGGTAGCCCGTATCGAGCAGACGATCAAGCATCACCAGGAGCGTGGTCTTCAGCTGCAGGAAGACCTTGCAGAAACGGGCACGAACCTTGAAGAGGCGGAGAGTCACCTCGGCGAGGACCGCGAGAAGCTGACGCGTTGGGAGCAGGATATTGCGTCTATACGTCCGGATATGCAGCGCTTGGAGAGCGTTGAAAAGGATTCATCGCAGGCCCTGCTGCAATCGGAAGAGGCCATGCATAAGTGGCAGCATCAGTGGGATGAATTCAACCAGAACGCGGCGGAGCCTCGACAGCAGGCAGAGGTTCAGCAGTCGCGTATCCAGCATCTTGAGCAGGTGCTACAGCGCTTGCAGGAGCGCATGGAATTATTAGGGGCGGAAAAGCAAACCCTTGATACGCGGCCCGGTAGCGGTGATGACAGTAGTCTGAGTGCTGAGTTGAGCGCGGTTGAAAAGGCCATGGCGGATCAGGAAGAACAGTCAGAAACTATTGTCTCTTCGCTGGCGGCATGTAGGGAAGAAAGTAATTCCGTGGCGGCGGAACTCAATCAGGTGCGTTCTGCTTTGCAGCAGATGCGGGGGCGCAGTGCATCGCTCGAAGCGTTACAACAGGCGGCGCGGGAAGACGGTGACCAGGGTGTATCGGACTGGCTGGAAGCACGGCAACTCGATGGCAATACGCGGCTATTGGATCTCATGCAGGTTGACGAGGGTTGGCAGTTGGCGGTAGAAACCGTGCTGGGCGACTACCTGCAGGCTGTTTGTGTTGATGATATCAGTGCGTTGAAAGGGCAGCTGGAAACATTGCAGCAAGGGCAATTGATGTTGATGGATGCAACCGGGGGCGCGCCGGCTAAACCGGGCTATCTGGCATCTCGGGTGCAAAGTGAGGGACGGGCAGATGCGTTACTGGCGGGCATCAGGACTGCCGAAGATCTCGGGCAGGCCCTTGGTCAGCGTGCATCATTGGCTGATGAAGAGTCTATTATCACCCAGGAAGGTATTTGGATCGGTAAGAACTGGTTGCGTGTGGCGCGATTGTCGGACGGTGATGCCGGTGTCATTCGTCGGCAGGAAGAACTCGACTCCCTGGGAGAGAGTCTCGAGCAACAGCAGACGAGAGAGACTGAGCTTTCAGCTGCATTACACTCCGCGGATGAACGCCTTACGCAGTTAGAGGCGCAGCGGCAGACCTGCCAGAGTGCATTACAGACCGCTACGCGCGAACATGCTGAACTGAGCGCGCGAGTGTCGGCTCATCAAGCGAAGACTGAGCAAATGAAGCTTCGCAGCGATCGCATTGCTACCGAGGTGACGGAGGCGCAGGCACAGTTTACTCAAGAACAAAAAGCGATCGCAGAGGCACGGAGCACCTTGGCAGATTCCATAGAAAGTATGGAGGCCGATTCGCAGCGTCGGGAGAAATTGATGGCAAGCCGCGATGAAGTGCGAGAGGCTCTTGAGGCCGCGCGGCACAAGGCGCGGAGCGACAAAGATGGGGCCCATGAGGTGGCTATGCGCTATCAGTCACTGGATACGCAGATAAGCGCAATCAAGGAATCGATCGAACGCTTCGATCGTCAGGTAACTATTCTGCGTGAGCGAAAGGAAACGCTTGCAGAGGGTCGCAAGGAAAACGAGGAGCCGCTGCCCGGTCTCAACGAGGCGCTCGAGGAGCAACTAGCGCTGCGGCTCGAGGCTGAGGGTGAGTTGAGTGTAGCCAGAGAGCTCGTTGTTGAGGTTGAGCAGAAGATGCGCGACGCCGAACAGCAGAGAACGGCGATTGAGCAGCGGGCCGCGGGCGTGCGCAGTGAACTGGAGAAGCGCCGCATTGAGGATCAAACGCTGCAGGTAGAACGAAATGGTATTTCTAAGCAGCTCGCCGAGGAGGAGCAGGTCCTCGAAGATGTTCTCGAGGGTATGCCAGAAGGGGCTAACGAGGCAGACTGGCAAAGCGCGTTGGAGAAGCTGGCCAATCGTATCAACCGCCTAGGCCCGATCAACCTTGCGGCGATTGATGAATACACTCTGCAGTCAGAGAGGAAAAACTATCTCGATGCCCAGAACGAAGATCTGGTGACAGCGCTTCAGACGCTTGAATCGGCCATCCGCAAGATTGACAAAGAGACACGCAATCGCTTCCGTGAAACTTTTGAGAAGGTGAATTCCGGTCTGGGTGAGCTATTTCCCCGTGTATTCGGGGGTGGCAGTGCGTATCTGGAAATGACTGGGGATGATCTTCTCGATACGGGCATTGCGATTATGGCGCGCCCTCCGGGGAAAAAGAACGCAACCATCCACCTCTTGTCCGGTGGTGAGAAAGCGTTGACGGCTATTGCACTGGTATTTTCTATTTTTCAACTCAATCCAGCGCCGTTTTGTATTCTGGACGAGGTTGACGCGCCGCTCGATGATGCGAATACCGGCCGCTATGCTCGCCTCGTGAAAGAGATGTCAGACAAAGTGCAGTTCATCTACATTACCCATAACAAGATATCGATGGAGTTCGCTGACCAATTGATGGGGGTCACTATGCACGAGCCCGGCGTTTCTCGCCTCGTGTCCGTCGATGTTGATGAAGCAGCGGCACTGGCCGCGAGTTAGGGTGTTCGGCGAGGCGTAACGGGACACATGGAATTTACAGTACGAGATTTGATGGTCATATTTGGCGTCGTCCTGATATTGGCTGTCTTGTTGGATGCCTGGCGCAGGATTAGCCGCGAAAGAAAAGCCCAGGTGCGGATGAAGCTGGTTGATCCAGACGAGCTACCCTCGGAGAGAGAGGTAGATATTGGCCTGTTTTCAGAGCTGCCCAATGGGGGAGGGCGGGTAGTGGACCGCGGGGATATCATAGAGAGAGTGCAGTTTCGCGGGGGGGCTGACACTGGTGGTGAAAGTAGCGACGACCTTATTTCCGGCCTGACGGCCTCGGGGCCTTCAGGCGAAGCGCTGGACGACAGCGATCGTCTCGCAGGTAGGTCCGCGGGGAGCGAAGCCGAAAAGGCTAGTGGCGGGAGTGCAGCGAGGTTGCCCCGGGGAGAGGTGGCGCCAGAGGTGTTTATGCTCAATGTTCTGGCGCGTGAGAAAACTGGGCTGAAGGGCGACGACATACTGCAGATATTATTAGCCTGTGATCTTCGCTTTGGTGACATGAGCTTTTTTCACCGCTCTGAGTTTGAAGCGGGCCGCGGGGCAATACAGTTCAGCGTCGCCAATATGATGCAGCCGGGCGTATTCGATATTGACAATATGTCTGATCTTGCCACTCCGGGTCTCGTTTTTTTCCTTACGCTGCCCGGACCGGAGGACATGATGAAGGCGTTTGACTACATGCTCGAAACCGCTCAGGCGGTGGCGCGCAACCTCAAAGCAGATGTACTGGACGAGTCTCGTAGTGCACTAACCCAGCAGACTATCGAACACTCACGGCAGCAAATTCGCGAGTTGGAACGGCGTCAACTGGCCAGGGCCCGCTAAGAGTCGAGTTCATGTCCTCCGCGGATACACTACAGGAACTAGAGTCTCTTCGGCAGCAGCTGGATACCTGGAATCATCAATATTACGTGCTGGACGAGCCATCGGTGCCGGACGCCGAGTACGACAGGGCGATGCAGCGCTTGCTGAGTCTTGAAGAACAACACCCCGAATCCCAGACAAACGATTCTCCCTCGCAGCGCGTCGGTGGAAAGGCGCTCGAGCAATTCACGCAGGTCGTTCATGAAGTGCCTATGCTGTCTCTCGAAAATGCCTTTGACCAGGACGATATGCTGGCTTTCAACCGGCGCGTATTGGATCGGCTCGAGCAGACCGAGGTGGAGCTGGAGTTTGCCTGCGAGCCCAAGCTGGATGGGATAGCCGTTAGCCTGCTTTACAACGCGGGTTGCCTTGAGCGCGCAGCCACACGTGGTGATGGCGCTACGGGCGAGGACATCACACATAACGTGCGTACTATTCATGCGATTCCATTGCGTCTGCGCGGAGAGGATGTGCCCGCGGTGCTGGAGGTGCGCGGGGAAATTTATATGCCACGTGAGGGCTTCGAGGCACTGAATCGCAACGCTCGCAAGCGGGGAGACAAGCCATTTGTGAACCCACGCAATGCCGCCGCAGGGAGTTTGCGTCAGCTCGACTCGCGAGTAACTGCTTCTCGGCCGCTTGATATGTGCTGTTACAGCGTCGGGAGAGTCGAGGGCGGCGAGCTCCCTGACAGACACGCAGACGTTTTGAAACGACTGCATAGCTGGGGTCTTAAGGTCAATCCGGAGTCTGTGGTGGTCAGGGGTATAGGCGCTTGCGATGACTATTACCAAAAAATGGCCGACAAGCGTGACAGTCTTTCTTATGACATCGACGGTATCGTATTCAAGGTCAATGAACTCGAACTGCAGGCGCGACTGGGTTTTGTGTCCCGTGCGCCGCGCTGGGCCGTTGCGCGCAAGTTTCCGGCCCAGGAAGAGCTGACCACTGTGCTGGACGTTGAGTTCCAGGTGGGTCGTACTGGAGCGATTACGCCAGTGGCGCGATTAAAGCCCATATTCGTCGGCGGGGTCACTGTGAGCAATGCCACGCTGCACAATGGTGATGAGATTGAGCGCTTGGGTCTGCGTGTTGGTGACACGGTTGTTGTGCGTCGGGCTGGTGACGTGATTCCGCAGGTGGCGTCTGTGGTTTTGGATCGGCGCCCGCGCAATGCTCGCGCGGTGGAGTTTCCGACCCGGTGTCCCGTTTGCGATTCGAAGCTGGAGCGCGAGGAGGGTGAGGCGGTCTGGCGATGCGTCGGTGGCCTTATCTGTGCTGCTCAGCAGAAAGCCGCGATAAAACACTATGTGTCCAGACGTGCGATGGATATCGATGGTCTGGGTGACAAGTTGATAGAGCAATTGGTGGACGAGGGGCTGGTTGAGAATGTTGCCGGGCTTTACACGCTCTCACGTGACGTGTTGCAGGGGCTTGAGCGCATGGGAGAGAAATCTGCAGATAATATTCTGCGGGCCGTTGAGAAGAGTAAACAGACAGCGCTTCCCCGTTTCATTTTCGCGTTGGGTATTCGAGAGGTCGGTGAGGCTACTGCCAGAAACTTGGCTTTGCATTTTGGCGCTTGGGAGGCACTTGTTTCTGCGTCCGAGGATCAATTGTTGGATGTGGACGATGTTGGGCCTGTCGTAGCGGATCATTTGCGACAGTTTTTCGATTCCTCTTCGAGCATGGAGTTAGTGGCGCAGCTGCGCAATGCCGGGGTCAGCTGGCCTGATGTAGAAAAGGCTCAATCGTCTATGCAGCCTCTGCGGGGGCAGACCTGGGTGGTAACCGGTAAACTGGAGCAGCTTTCGCGCACAGAGGCCAAGGCACACTTGCTCGCTATCGGTGCAAAAGTAGCTGGCAGTGTCTCCGCAAAAACAGACTGCATTGTAGCTGGGCCGGGTGCAGGTTCCAAACTGGCAAAAGCTCAGGAGTTGGGCGTCAGAGTCATCGATGAGACGGCATTGCTGGCTATGCTCGCCTCGCATGGCATTCACCAGTGACTTTTGTGCGCTGCCTTGCGCTGTCGCTTCTAGGGTTATCATTGGTCGGCTGTACGACCTCGCCGCCCCGGGATGTGAATAATATTTGTGCAATTTTCGAAGAGAAGGACGAGTGGTACGACGATGCGGCGGATGCGAGCGAGGAGTGGGGCAGCCCGATTCCGATTATGATGGCGATCATGCATCAGGAATCTCGGTTTCAGGCGGATGCCAGGCCGCCGCGGAAAAAACTGTTGGGCTTCATTCCCGGGCCACGACTCTCGAATGCCTACGGCTATCCACAGGCCAAAACGGGAACGTGGAGTGACTACAAGAAAGATGCCGGACGCTTTGGGGCTGATCGCGATGACTTTTCCGATGCGGTGGATTTTATTGGTTGGTACAACTACCAGTCGGTGAGGCGTAGTGGCATATCACCACAGGATACATACGGGCTTTATCTCGCGTACCACGAGGGGCACGGAGGCTATAACCGCTCTACCTACAGGAGTAAAAGCTGGCTTATGGGTGTGGCCCGAAAAGTGCAGTCCAGAGCGGAGAGTTATCAGGCCCAGCTCATGTTTTGCGAGGAAGATCTGAAGAGCGGCGGTTTTTTTGACTGGTTTTAGATGTGGTGAGGAAAGTCTGGTTCAGGATGGGATACCCGTCGCATTATCATTGCCTAAGTGTTGGAAAAGTAACGCAAATCGCAGGGCCATCCTGATGAAATGGTGCTTGACATATGCAACAATTCTTGCGGTGCACTCGATGAGCACTACGTAAGCGCTTTTTCTATCCCTACGACGAGCATGGCCTGTGAAACCGACCAACATCAAGGATCCAGAATACTTCCATAAGGTAGTAGATTGTCAGTATGCCTGTCCGGCGCATACTCCTGTACCCGAATACATACGCCTGATCGCTGCGGAGAGGTATACCGATGCCTACATGGTGAATTGGGAGTCGAACGTTTTCCCGGGCATTCTTGGACGCACTTGTGACCGCCCTTGTGAGCCTGCTTGCCGCCGTGTCAGGGTCGAGGAAGAGCCGGTGGCGATTTGTCGCTTGAAGCGTGTCGCGGCCGATAATAAGGGTGATATCTCAGATCGCCTGCCAGTGATTCCCAAGAAAAAGAACGGCAAGCGTATTGCGCTAATCGGGGCTGGCCCTGCATCGCTGACTGTTGCTCGTGGTCTTGCACCGCTGGGATACGAGATTGATGTCTACGACAATCAGTTCGCTGGTGGAGGCATGATGCGCAGTCAGATACCGGCTTTCCGTCTGCCGGAAAAGGTATTGAATGAGGAGGTCAACTACATACTCGATATGGGCATCAATGCGACCTTCAATGTTGAAGTCGATAGCCTCAAGGAAATACTCAACAAAAACTATGATGCGGTGTTCGTTGGCACCGGAGCCCCGCGCGGGAAAGGCCTCAATCTGCCCGGTCTCGAGGATGCTATGGACAATGTAAGTCTTGGCATTGAGTGGCTATCCAGTGTCGCTTTCGAGCATACGGATTCAATTGGCAAGCGTGTGTTGGTGCTCGGCGGCGGAAATACCGCTATGGACTGTTGCCGCACGTCCCGTCGTCTTGGCGGTGAGGATGTTCGAGTCGTTGTGCGCAGCCCTTACGAAGATATGAAAGCGTCGCCTTGGGAAAAAGAGGATGCTCAACATGAAGGTATCCCTATTTATAATAATCATGTGCCCAAGGACTTCGTGGTTGAAGATGGGCGCTTAAAAGGTATGAGATTTGAAAAAGTCGAGGCGCGCTATGACGAAGAAGGCAAGCGTTCCCTGGTGCCGACTGGAGAGGATCTGGTGTTCATGGAAGCCGACGATGTGCTTATGGCGATCGGCCAAGAGAACACCTTTCCCTGGATAGAGAGAGATCTCGGGATTGAGTTTGATAAGTGGGATATGCCGGTCGTCAACGAAAGCACCTTTCAATCTACAAATGAAAAAGTGTTTTTTGGCGGTGATGCAGCTTTTGGCCCTGAGAACGTGATCACTGCCGTCGCTCATGGACATCAGGCCGCCGTCAGTATTGATCTTTTCTGTCGCGGTGACGACGTGAATGACAGGCCATCTCCCCGGGTGTCTCAGGGTAGCCAGAAAATGGGTGTGCACGAGTGGAGCTATGACAATGATATTGCCATGGATCAACGTTACAAGGTCCCGCTGGCACCACTTGAGAAGACGCTGACGGATCGAAAGATGGAGGTGGAGCTGGGCTTTGATCAATCGACAGGGTTCAAGGAGGCGGAGCGCTGTCTCAACTGTGATGTACAAACGGTTTTCGACGAAGTGCGCTGTATCGAATGCGATGCGTGTGTGGATATCTGTCCAACAGATTGCATTTCGTTCACTTCAAATGGGGCTGAAGAGGATCTCCGCGGCCGATTATCTGCTCCGGCAGGCAACCTTGCGCAAGATCTCTATGTTTCAGCTGATTTACCGACTATGCGAGTTATGGTCAAGGACGAAAATGTCTGTTTGCACTGTGGCTTGTGCGCGGAGCGTTGTCCGACCACAGCATGGGACATGAAAAAATTTCTCTACAGCGTCAGTAAAGCGGATCAACAACTATGAAGTCTATAAAGTCGGTCAACGACTTCGTCATTAAGTTTGCCAACGTGAATGGAACGGGGTCCGCCAGCGCTAACAGCCTTTTTGCGAAAGCGATATTTCGGATGGGTGTGCCAGTATCGCCCAAGAATATTTTTCCCTCGAATATTCAGGGTCTTCCGACCTGGTATGAGGTAAGGGTGAGCGATAAAGGTTATCTCGGTCGCCGCGGGGGCGTAGATATCGCGCTATCGGTAAATCCGCAGAGCATGGCCGATGACATACGCGAGGTTGAGCCGGGTGGTTATTTTATCTATGACAACACCAAGCCACTCGATCTGCGCAATCATCGCAATGATATCACTATCATTGGTCTACCCCTGACGCGGATTTGTAATAAAGAGTACGACGATCCTCGGCAACGTCAGTTGTTCAAGAATGTGATTTATGTTGGCGCTCTAGCTGCATTGCTGGATATTGATTTTAAAGTGCTGACCGGGTTGGTGGAAGATCAGTTCAAGGGCAAGAAAAACCTGGTATTGCCAAATATCCATGCCTTAGAGTTAGGGCATCAGTATGCCCGGGCTAATGTCGAATGCCCCATCGGTATCCGTGTAGAGCACAGTGATATGGTCGGTGACAAGATATTGCTGGATGGCAACGAGGCTTTGGGTCTTGGAGCACTGTACGGTGGAGCCACCGTCGCGGCCTGGTATCCAATTACGCCCTCTACCTCGGTTGTGGATGCGTTTGAGAAATACGCCAAGCGGGTGAGAATCGACCCAGGCACCGGGCGCAGAAACTACGCCATCGTGCAAGGTGAGGACGAGCTTGCGGCTATTGGAATGGCCATCGGCGCGAGTTGGAATGGGTCGCGAGCATTTACTGCAACCTCGGGTCCGGGTGTTTCCCTGATGAGTGAGTTTTTAGGGCTAGCCTACTTTGCGGAGATTCCGACGGTTTTGTTTAACGTGCAACGAGCGGGCCCCTCCACCGGTATGCCAACACGCACTCAGCAATCGGATGTTCTGGCTTGCGCTTATGCATCACACGGTGATACCAAACAGGTGCTGCTATTTCCTTCAACGCCTAAAGAGTGTTTCGATTTTGGAGCGCAAGCATTCGATCTTGCGGAGCGTCTGCAGACACCGATTATTTTGATGAGTGACCTGGATCTTGGCATGAATGACAACATGTCAGAACCGCTATCTTGGGATGACGATCGTAAATATGATCGGGGCAAGGTTATGACGGAGGAGGAGCTGGAGGCTGGCACGGAGTTTGGACGGTATCTTGATGTCGATGGCGATGCCATCTGCTATCGCACTTACCCAGGCACTCATCCGACCAGAGGTTCCTTCTTTACCCGGGGCACCTCTCGCAACGAATACGCGGTTTACTCCGAGAACGGTGAGGACTACGAAGCGAATATGCTCCGGCTGCTGCGTAAGTGGGATACGATTAACGAGCACGTTCCAGCGCCGGTGATCGTTGACTGCGGCCGCGAGACAGACACGGCCGTGCTGTACTTTGGCACTAGTGAGGAATCCTCCAGAGAGGCTCTCGATTATCTCGCGGAAGACGGCATTTTTATGAACGCGATGCGCGTTCGCGCATTTCCCTTCAACAGCGAAGTGCAGCAGTTTATCGAGAGCCACGCTCAAGTGTTTGTTATTGAGCAAAATCGCGATGCTCAACTGCGTACCCTGCTAATGGCAGAGTTCGAGTTCGGTCCGGATATACTGAAATCTGTACTCTGCTTCGATGGTACGCCTATCAGTGCTCGAAATATTCGTAAACAGATTAAAAAGCATCTAAACGGTGACAACGTGTTACCGCTTCATCGCAAGGCATCACTGAGCGGGGTGGAAGAAATATTATGAGTTATCAGCTACCAAAATTCAGGCACCCCGAGCTGCCGGTGAATGACCTCGGCTATACCAAAGCGGAGTATGAGGGTGCTATTTCAACGCTGTGTGCTGGCTGTGGTCATGATTCAATTAGTGGTGCCATCGTGCGGGCGTGTCATGAGCTGTCGATCGAGCCACATAAAATTGCGAAACTTTCCGGGATTGGTTGTTCCTCCAAGACGCCGACCTATTTTCTCGGTAATTCACACGGCTTCAACTCAGTGCACGGCCGTATGCCGTCCGTTGTCACAGGTGCCGCACTGGCGAATCGCGATCTGTTGTACATGGGAATATCGGGCGATGGGGATACCGCGTCTATAGGCATGGGCCAGTTTGCGCATGTTGCGCGGCGTAACCTCAATATGGTGTATATCATCATGAACAATGGTTGCTATGGTCTGACTAAAGGGCAAGATTCCGCTACGGCAGACAGGGGTTCAGCCAGCAAAAAGGGCGATCCAAATATATACAGCTCTATTGATCTCTGTGGTACTGCTCTGCAGATGGGCGCAACCTTTATAGGCAGAAGCTTTTCTGGGGACAAGGAGCAACTCGTACCTCTGATCAAGGCTGCGATGTCTCACCGTGGTTTTGCACTCATAGACGTGATCTCGCCCTGTGTCACCTTTAATAATAATCTGGCTTCTACTAAAAGCTATGAATTTGTTCGAGAACATTCGGAGGCTACTGGCACCATCGACTTCGTGCCCATGCACAAGGAAATTACCACGGAGTACGAGCCTGGCAGCAGTCACGAGGTGACCCTGCACGACGGCTCCAGTATTCACCTTTACAAGGTGGATGACTCTTTTGACCCGTTTAATCGCGGCTCGGCGATGGGGGCCCTCGAGGAGCACCGCAATGCGGGTAACATTCTCACCGGTCTTATCTACATGAACAAGGATTCTCGCGACCTGCATGAGGTCATCGAGACGTCCCAACGGCCTCTCAACGAGCTCGAGGAGGTCGATCTGTGTCCCGGAAACAAAATGCTTGTGAACATTAACGCGAGCCTTCGCTAACCGCCATATGCGCCACAG
This sequence comes from Halieaceae bacterium, assembly GCA_024224435.1. GTDB lineage: Bacteria > Pseudomonadota > Gammaproteobacteria > Pseudomonadales > Halieaceae > Marimicrobium. The sequence continues at coordinate 17,266 of JAAENL010000443.1, read as the reverse complement.
CCGTTGCCGCCACGCTTTGGCGGCTGCACTCTATCCTCAGGGCGTCCAGTGGTGTTGTCTACGAGGCTTGCCAGCAATCTTGAAGGAGTGGGTCGGAGACACCCTGAGGGACTTTTTACGTCCGTTTTTTGCTACTGAGACGCCGCGTGTAATGTAATTGTCACAATTCCGGTTTTTAATGCGGTGTGCGGGGAGAGCGAGGGCATTGGGCTGTATGGATTCACCGAAAGTGCTAATAGTGGACGATGAATGTGCTATCAGGGATATGATTCGCCTGGCGCTGGAGATGGATGATTTTCAGTGTATCGAGGCAGAAAATATCCAGCTAGCCTATCAGCGTATTGTCGATCAGAGCCCGTCCATAGTGCTGCTGGACTGGATGTTGCCCGGCGGAAGTGGGCTCGAGCTTCTGCGGCGACTGAAGCGTGAGGAGTTGACGCGGGAAATGCCCGTTATCATGCTGACTGCAAAAACTACTGAGGATAATGTTATTCATGGCCTGGATGTGGGTGCAGATGATTACATTACGAAACCCTTTGCACCACGCGAGCTAATAGCGCGTATCAGGGCCTTGCTAAGGCGCACGGGCTCGGGAGGGAGTGTCGAGGGAAGCAAGTATCAGGTCCGTGACCTGCTGCTGGATGCCCAGAGCATACGCGTATTTATTCGAGAGCACGCTGTAGTCATGGGCCCTACTGAATTCAATTTACTACAGTTTTTTATGTCGCACCCTGAGCGGGCGTATACGCGGGGTCAGCTGCTGGATCAGGTCTGGGGCGTGAATGTTTACATAGAGGAGCGCACGGTGGACGTCCATATCCGGCGATTACGCAAGGCCTTGCAATCTCCGTGGGGAGATTACTCATCCCTCATTCAAACGGTGCGCGGCACGGGGTATCGCTTTTCTCCCAATGCCAGTTTACAACCCGATTGATCCAGTGAGATGAGTGGCCTCAAAGCTGGACTGAAAATCGCCTTACTGGTTCTTGGTGCAGCAATGCTGGGTTGGATATACGGATACACGGCGACTGCGGTGATGATCACCCTGTCGGCAGTCATTTGTTTTTGGCTATACGAAATAGATAAGGTACAGCGTTGGCTGAGTGATCCGGAGCAGGATGTCCCGGACACGAGCGGTATATGGAGCGATTTACTCGCCCTGATCTACTTTCATCAGCGAAAGAGTGACCAGGTGCAGGCGCAATTGCAATCTACAATAGAATACATGCAGAGCTCTCTCGCCGTCATTCGCGATGGTGTTGTCATGGTAGGTGAAGACGGTATTATTGCCTGGTTTAATCGATCGGCAGAGCCACTACTGGGGCTGCGCTACCCTGAAGATACTGGACAAAGACTGACTAACCTGGTGCGCGACCCCGAGTTTGCTGACTATTTTTTGGCACAGGATTATTCTGAGCCACTGCAGTTCGAAGTAACAGGGGGAAGTGAGAAAGTTTTTCTTCGTGTAGAAATCACGCATTTCGGGGAAGGCGATCGCGTGCTCTTCATCCGTGATGTAAGCGACTCGGTGCGCATGGAAAAGATGCGCAGTGATTTTGTGGCCAATGTTTCCCACGAACTTCGAACTCCGTTAACAGTAATCACTGGGTATCTCGGAACGATAGAGGCCAATGTTGAAGATTTACCGCAGCGCTACCGACGACCCCTGGAGCAAATGGGTCAGCAGGCTCATCGGATGGAGAGCGTCCTGCACGACCTTTTGTGGCTGTCGAAAATTGAAAGCGGTCAAAGTGCGAGAACGGATGAGACGGTCGATATAGGAGGCTTGCTGCAGGAGTTACGGGACGAGCTGGGAGATGCGTACCCGAAGGCGACCTTACTCCTTGAGTTATCGAGTAAGCGCTCGGTGATAGGCAGCTATCAGCAACTATACAGCGCTGTCTCGAATCTCGTGATTAACGCGATAAAATACAGTGGTGAGAACAGCGCCGTCACTGTTTCATGGTTTGAAGAGCACGGTAAAAGTAAATTGAACGTTAGCGATGCGGGAATTGGCATTGACGCTGTCCATCTGCCGCGCCTGACCGAACGCTTTTACAGAGTCGATGACAGCCGTAATTCCGCAACTGGCGGGACTGGTCTGGGGCTTGCAATCGTCAAGCATGTAGCAGCTGCGCACGGCGCGCGTTTGCTTATAGAGAGCCAAATTGGCGAAGGCAGTACTTTTAGCCTCATTTTTTCCTCTGGAGGATAGCGCATTGCTTAAAAAAGAAGATTACCAGCATCATATTTCCGCGACATTCAATACGGAGCTTGAGTCACTCCGTAACCAGATGTTGTCCATGGGCGGAGCCGTAGAGCAGCAGCTTACGAGCGCGATCAGTGCGCTTTTACAGATGGATACGGGTGAAGCGCAAGCCATCATTGATCGCGATGCAGAGATCAACCAGATGGAGATGTCGATTGACGATGCCTGTGCCACTATCATCGCGAGACGGCAGCCCACGGCAAGCGACTTGCGTTTGGTTATCGCAATTATCAAGGTTAATACTGATCTTGAACGTATTGGCGACGAGGCCGCAAAAATTGCACAGCAAACGATAAGAATGTCTGACGACGGCATATCTCCCTCTAATTTTGCGGAAGTGCGCCAGATCGGCGAGCTTGTAGGCAGTATGTTGCACCGAGCCCTGGATGCGTTCGCGCGGCTGGAAGTGGAGCAGGCCGTTGAGGTGGTCAGGGGTGACGAAGAGGTCGACCGACAGTACGGATCTGCGATGCGTAGTCTGGCGACGTTCATGCTTGAAGATTCGCGCAAAATTGGGGTGATATTAAATGAGATGTGGGCGCTGCGGAGCCTGGAACGGATAGGCGATCACGCGACAAATATCGCCGAGCATCTGGTATATCTTGTGAAGGGCGCCGATGTGAGGCATGGCGGTCTCGAAGGTCTTCATGAGCATGCCCCCAAAGGTTAAAAAACGATTAACAGGCGGCAGCGGCTGTCCAGTTTGGTCTTTTACAGCTGCTGTAACGAAAACGTAACAAAGCGGAATTAGACTGCACCAGTGCGCATTAGCGGATACTCAAAACCACTAATTACTGGAGTCTTTAAATGATGAAAACGAACGTCATAATGCTCTTCCATTCAGCGGCCGTGGCAGCTTTACTGGGAGCGTCTACCACTGCTCCTGCAGCAAGCCGCGATACGATCAGCATCGTGGGTTCCTCAACTGTTTATCCGTTTGCCACTGTTGTCGCTGAGCGGTTTGGTAGATCCACAGATTTCAAATCACCAAAAATTGAGTCTACTGGCACTGGTGGCGGTTTGAAGCTGTTTTGTTCCGGTGTTGGAGCTAACACGCCTGATGTGACGAATGCTTCGCGACGCATTAAAAAAAGTGAATTTGATAACTGTCTGTCCAACGGCGTTGACAATGTCGTCGAGGTGTTAGTGGGGTACGATGGAATCGCGATCGCTAACTCTGCAAAGGCCTCCCAGTTAACGCTGAGTCTGCGCGACGTCTACCTTGCCCTGGCCAAGGATGTGCCGGGCAAGAACGGTGAATTGATCGCCAATCCGTACAGCACCTGGAAGGATGTAAATCCGCAGTTGCCGGCCGTAAACATCGAGGTTCTGGGCCCGCCGCCCACTTCCGGAACGCGTGATGCGTTTGTGGAACTAGCCATGGCAGGGGGCGCCAAGTCCAATGGCGACCTTGAAGCCCTTTACAAACTGGGGGCAGACCAGGAGAGTGAAATCAGAACGGTCATGAAAAAACTGGGTGTATCTGGTGCCGTATACGATGCAATAGCTCAGAGTAAAGGCAAGGCGCCGAAAGGCAAGGACGTTTTCAAGGCATTAGCTTATGCGGTGCGCGAGGATGGCGTTTATATTGAAGCCGGTGAAAATGACAACCTGATCGTACAGAAACTGGAAGCCAACCCGAATGCGGTGGGTATTTTTGGTTACAGCTTTCTTGAGGAGAATGGGGACAAAGTGCAGGGTTCGGTGGTGGATGGAGTAGCCCCTAGTTTTGAAAGTATCGCCAGTGGTAATTATCCGGTATCACGTCCACTGTATTTCTATATCAAGGGGGCACATGTCGGGAAAATTCCCGGCATTCAGGAATATGCCGCAGAGTTCACCTCCAACCGGGCTATGGGCGAGGACGGTTATCTTACGGAACGAGGTTTGATTCCGCTGGAGGATACCGAGCGCGATGCAGTCCGGGAAGACATTAAAACCCTTAGACAGCTGGAAATGTAGCTACGCCGTACTGGCCGTTTCAAACACGCTCAGTCGGGGTATGCGGTGAGATTTTATACAAATGATATACGGCCAGGTCACTGAAGGCACTGTAGCGTAATGCAGACAATCACAGCGTTTCTGGTATTGATCGCCTTTTGTGTCGTCAGTTTTTTTCTTGGGCGAACGCGTTCTCAGCTGATAGCCAAGACGCGCGGTGGTGCTTCTCTACATTCGCTCCCAAAACATTACGGTTATATGGCGGCTGCCTGGGCCTTTTTACCTTCTATCGCGATCCTGCTGGTCTGGACCGGACTCGAAAGTAGTCTAATCTATAGTTCGGTCGTTTCGGGTCTAACACCTGAGGTGCGCGCTTTGAGCACCGATCAACTGGGTCTTTACTATAACCAGCTGCAAAGTTTTGCGTTGAACCAGATTGATGAGTTTGGCCTCGATGAGGCGCAGATAGCGGCGGCGCAACATTACCGCGAGATATCCGCTTCGCTTGCCTACAAAAAAATTATTGTTGTGCTCGTGGCTGCTGTCGCAGGCGCTTTATTGGCTCTCAGGCGTATCAAGCCAACTCTGCGTGCGCGTAACCACGTAGAGAATATGCTGGAATGGATGCTTTTTATCTGTTCCTTTATCGCTGTATTAACGACTCTGGGGATTGTTCTGTCTGTGCTGTTTGAGGCGGTTCGCTTCTTTCAGGCCGTCCCTGTTACCGATTTTCTGTTTGGTTTGCAGTGGAGTCCCCAGATGGCAATCCGATCCGATCAGGTGGGGGCCGCGGGGTCGTTTGGCTTTATACCCTTGCTGGTTGGTACCTTGCTGATTTCCATTGTTGCCCTGTTCATAGCCGTACCCGTCGGGTTGATGTCGGCGATTTATCTCAGCGAGTATGCGTCCAGACGCTTTCGTGCAGTGACCAAGCCTGTGCTGGAAGTCCTAGCTGGCGTGCCTACGGTGGTCTACGGTTTCTTCGCCGCTCTTACGGTCGCACCGTTTATCAGGCGCCTGGGTGAGTCAATGGGCCTGAGTGTGGCCTCAGAAAGTGCTCTGGCTGCCGGTTTAGTGATGGGGATTATGATAATCCCGTTCGTGATGTCCTTGTCAGACGATATTATTAATGCAGTGCCTGATAGCTTGAGGGAGGCTTCCCTTGGTATGGGCGCCACGATGAGCGAAACAATCAGGCGCGTGGTTCTCCCTGCTGCTCTGCCCGGCATTGTTGGTGGTATTCTCCTTGCTGCATCCCGCGCTATTGGGGAGACGATGATCGTGGTCATGGCGGCTGGATTATCTGCCAAGCTGACAATCAACCCACTGGAGGCCGTGACAACGATTACGGTACAAATTGTTACCTTGCTTGTGGGCGACCAGGAATTCGATAGTCCAAAGACTCTCGCTGCCTTTGCGCTGGGGCTTGTCCTGTTTTTTGTCACCTTACTGCTGAACATCGTCGCTCTGTATGTGGTAAGGCGGTATCGAGAACAGTATGAATAGCAATGAGGACTACCGCACAACTGCGTTGATACAAGCATCGTTACGCAAGCGCTATGCTCGTGAGCGAAGGTTTCGCTTGTATGGGATGCTGGCTGTTCTTGCCGGATTTGTTTTTCTGTTTCTGTTGCTTGCAGACATTATCATTAAGGGAACGCCTGCATTTACACAGCACTACATTAAGGTGACAGTTGACTTTGATCGGGATAGCCTTGGACTTCCTCAAAATTTTACGTCAGAAGACCTGGCGCGCGCGGATTATGGCGCTGTTATAAAACGCAGTTTGCGGGAGATGTTTCCGGACGTCTCCATTCGCGCAGAGAAGCGGCGCCTTTATCGTTTGATCAGTATTGGCGCGGAGTATTCGCTGCGCGATATGGTGGTTGCCGATCCCGCATTAGTCGGGAAGAAACGGAACATCTGGCTTCTGGCTCATTCCGAGGCGAGCAGCTATTTGAAGGGGCAGGTAGCGGCCGCCACGGAGGAGGCAGAGCGCAAGGTAAAAGATGTGCAGATGAGGTGGCTGAATGCTCTGCGGGAGGAGGGGAGGACTGAGTTACGCTTCAATACAACGTTTTTTCTTGCGGGTGATTCCAGAGAGCCTGAGTTAGCGGGAATCAAAGCGGCATTGGTGGGTTCGTTATATACCCTGCTGGTGACCTTTTGTTTGGCGTTTCCGATTGGGGTTATGGCCGCCATTTATCTGGAAGAATTTGCGCCCAGGAATCGGTTGACGGATTTAATCGAGATTAATATTAACAACCTGGCTGCGGTTCCCTCCATTGTATTTGGCTTGCTGGGCTTGGCAGTGTTTATCAATTTTTTCGAGTTGCCCCGTTCGGCGCCACTGGTCGGGGGTATAGTGTTGGCCTTAATGACCTTGCCGACGATAATTATCACATCGAGGGCGGCCATACAGGCAGTGCCTCCGTCGATTCATGAGGCTGCACTGGGAGTCGGCGCATCTAAACTGCAAACGATTTTGCACCATGTGCTGCCCGTCGCGATGCCAGGGATTTTAACGGGTTCGATTATTGGCATGGCGCAGGCCCTCGGCGAGACAGCGCCTTTGCTGATGATTGGCATGGTAGCTTTTATCATGGAGGTGCCTGCTGGCGTGACAGATCCCGCTACAGTTTTACCTGTGCAGATTTTTCTCTGGGCCGATAGCCCAGAGCGCGGATTTACTGAAAAAACCTCAGCGGCGATTATGGTGTTGATGGCATTTTTAATTATGATGAACGCAGCAGCAGTTTATCTGCGCAGGCGATTCGAGCGGAAATAGATGGCGTCAAGGATGGAGAATTCTGAGCGTATGGGAGCTGATAAAAACGTTACGAACCGGACGGTTACCGACGCTCATTCGGCAGGGAGCGGCGGCAGCTTGGAGTCGCTTCATCTTAATCCCGATGCCCGCGGTCAGGAAACGATTGGTAGTCCTTTTGTGAAGCGCGCCAAAATGTCCGCCCGTGACGTTAATGTCTTTTACGGTGAAAAGCAGGCAATCAGCAATATATCGCTTGATATAGCCCAGAATGAAATTCTCGCTATGATTGGTCCGTCGGGCTGTGGCAAGTCGACTTTCCTGCGCACCCTTAATCGTATGAACGACATCATTCCAGCTTGTCGGGTAGAAGGAAAAATTACACTGGACGGTGAAGATATCTATCAAAAGGAGCGGGATACCGTATTGCTACGTGCGCGGGTGGGGATGGTGTTTCAGAAGCCAAACCCATTTCCTAAGTCGATTTATGAAAACGTCGCTTATGGTCCCAAGATCCATGGGCTTGCCCAAAACAAGGCGACAATGGACGAGATTGTGGAGAGCAGTCTTCGTCGTGCGAGCCTGTTTGATGAGGTTAAGGACCAGTTGGACAAGCCCGGAACAGGGCTTTCCGGCGGGCAGCAGCAGCGCCTGTGCATAGCCAGAGCAATTGCAGTCAGTCCTGAAATCATCCTGATGGATGAGCCCTGTTCGGCGCTGGACCCGATCGCCACAGCACGAATCGAGGAGCTGATGAACGAGTTAAAGGAAAATTATACGATCGCTATTGTTACCCACTCAATGCAGCAGGCCGCCCGTGTTTCACAGCGCACGGCCTATTTTCATCTCGGGGAGCTCATCGAGGTTGGGGAAACCAAGGAAATTTTCACTCTCCCACAGCATCAATTGACGGAAAACTACATAACCGGCCGCTTCGGCTGACGCGGCCCCCCGCGAGAATCCGTCTTGACAGACGTATCTGACTTGCCCGGGAGCCCACGGCGATGCGTGATGCCAGAGGGGTCGCTCGCCCTGTAGCCACCTGATTTCTCGTTGCGTGGGCGATATCGTCTGCTGCGCTAGCAATTCGTGTTTTGCTTTTATACCGCCGCCACTCGCACTCTTCATTACGAAGTTGATGTTTATTTAACAAATACGTCACCGAAAAATCGGCATATTTCATAAAAGTGTCATGTTATCGCTTTAGTCTTTATCGCTGGTGCGTATGGTGAGCAATGCATCGCGTAGACTTTTAGAGAGGAACATGAAGATGAACACGAAATCAGCTGTTGCTGGAGCCTTCTTACTGCTGCTGAGTGTGGGAGTGAGAGCGGGAATACCGGATGCCGAGTGGGCGCAGTTTAAGGCTCAGTTTGCGGCTATGAATGAGCGAATAAACGCGCTAGAGGCTGAGAATCGACAACTGCGCGCGGCGCGCAGCGCTGTTACTGTTGAAGATTTGGAGACAACCAATGCCGAGGTAGCCGCCCTTGAGTCTCGCGACGATGCCTCTTCATGGGCTGAGCGAATAAAGTGGAAGGGGGATTTTCGCTACCGCTACGAGGACATTCGCCAGGACGACAGGGATGATCGCGATCGAAATCGCATTCGTGCGCGCCCCGCCCTGGTGGCAAAAATCACCGACACCGCAGAAGTCGGCTTCGGCATGGCCACCGGTGGAGATGATCCGGTATCAACAAACGAGACCCTCGGGGGAGGGGGCTCAACTAAAGACGTGCGCCTCGATCTTGCCTACGCCACCTGGACAGGTTTGGAGAATACTGCACTTACCGCGGGCAAATTCGCTAACCCATACTACAGGGTACAAAAGAGTCAGCTCATATGGGACAGTGATTTCAGGCCTGAGGGGCTGGCAGTGCAATGGGCTAACGACACTTTTTTCGCCAATGCCTCTTATGCGTTTATCGAAAGTGACAGTGCAAGAGATAATGATGGAATTTGGGGGGGGCAGCTCGGTGGAGCGTTCGAAATCTCCGATGGTTTGACCCTAACGGCGTCAGCCGCCTATCTCGATTTTCCGAGTAAGGGGCGCAGGACTATTTATGACGACGACTTCTTCGGCAACTCGACTGTACAAAAGGACGGGGAAACCGTTTATGAGTTTGACTACCAGGTGGCAAGTGGCTCTCTGGACATCGCTCTGCAGGTATTCGACATCCCACTAAACGTTTACGGTGAGTATGTTAAGAATAGCGCCGCAGATGAGTTCGATTCTGGCTATATCGCCGGCGTGAAGCTGGGGAAAGCCAAGAAGCCCGGTAGTTGGCAGCTTCAGTATCAGTACGAGGATCTTGAGGCAGATGCAGTGCTTGGACTTTACACAGACTCCGATTTTGCCGGGGGCGGCAGTGATGGCAAGGGTAGCAAGTTCGCGGCAAAGTATGCGATCGATAGCCAGTGGTCATTTGCGGCAACGTATTTTTACAATAAGCGCGGTGTCGATTTGGGTGACAATGCAGATTATAAGCGTCTGCAGATTGATACTCTCTTCAAATACTAATCAAGATGTGGCCTGTGGCCGGACCTGGGGCCAGCGTGCAGATTCAAGCACCTTGCATCGTTGCAGGGCTACGGTACAATGGCGCGGTTTTTCCGAGAGGAAAATCAATGCGTCCCCTTCGTCTAGTGGTCCAGGACACTGCCCTTTCACGGCGGTAACAGGGGTTCGAACCCCCTAGGGGACGCCATATTCTTCAAGCTCGGGTGACCACCGGGCTTGCCGCTTTTTGGGCTAGCAGAGGCGAGGAGAGCTTGCAGCCATGAGTCGTTACTGGAGCAAAGTCACTGGTGCACTCACGCCCTATGTTCCAGGCGAGCAGCCTCTTGATCAGCGCCTTGTTAAGCTCAATACTAACGAAAGCCCGTATCCGCCGTCCCCAAGCGTGCGTGAGGCAATATCCAGTGCCAGCGATGACGACTTGCGGCGTTACCCCGATCCTGAATCCTGCGCTCTACGTGAGGCAATTGCTGCCCGTAACGGATTGGAGCCTCACTCTGTATTCCTCGGTAATGGTTCGGATGAGGTGATTGCCCTGTGCTTTATGAGCCTGTTAAAGCACGATTTGCCGCTGTATTTTCCCGACATCAGTTACAGTTTCTATCCGGTTTGGGCGGGTCTTTTTGATGTCTCTTACGAGAAAGTGCCGGTATGCGACGATTTCACAATTGACCCATCAGCATATCCAACAAAGAACGGCGGCATTATTATCCCCAACCCTAACGCGCCGACTGGCATACTCATGGGTCTGGAGTCGATCCGCGTTCTGCTGGAACGCTGTCGAGATTCTGTTGTCGTCATCGATGAGGCCTATATTGATTTCGGTGGCGAATCGGCGGCGCAGTTAATCCCGGATTTTGATAACTTGCTGGTTGTCCAGACTATGTCTAAATCCCGCTCGCTTGCGGGTTTGCGGGTAGGGTTTGCAATGGGTGATCCAGCATTGATTGAAGGTTTGAATAGAGTTAAAAATTCGTTTAACTCCTATCCGCTGGACGTTCTTGCCCAGAGGGCAGCGCTGGCGGCTATTGGCGATGAGGAATACTTTGCGGAGTGTTGCGGACGCATTGTTGAATCTCGACGAAAACTTACGGAAGGTTTACTCGCCAGGTACTTCGATGTGCTCCCGTCGCATGCAAATTTTGTGTTTGCAAGGCACCGCGATCAGTCTGCCAGACTCCTTTTTCAGGGATTGCGGGAGCACGGCATCATAGTGCGGCATTTTGAGCGCGACAGGATTGATAATTTTTTGCGCATCAGTGTGGGTACAGACGAGGCGAATAACGCTTTACTCGGGGCGCTGGACGAGCTGCTCAAGTAGGCTATGCAAGCTTCTGCAGTATGACGCTGCCAACGCTGTAACCCGCCCCAAAGGAGCACAGTACGCCAAGGTCGCCTTCGACGAGGCCGGAGCGATGCTTGTGAAATGCGATCACCGACCCCGCTGAACTCGTATTGGCATACTCATCCAGAATCGTTGGTGCTTCAACGTCGGACGCGGCGCGGCCGAGCACCCGTCGAGAGATGAGCTGGTTCATGCTCAAGTTTGCCTGGTGTAGCCAAAGCCGGCGCAATTGATCAGGCGCAATGTCAAGGTCACCAAGTTGGCCGAGAATCTGATCCGCGACAACAGGGCAGACCTCCTTGAACACTTTCCTTCCTTCCTGAACAAACAGCTTATCGGTTGCGCCTATACCCGCGTCGTCTCCGCGGTTGAGGAAGCCAAAATTATTACGGATGTTGTTGGAGTAGATGGTTTGCAGTCTTGTATCCACGATCCCGTAACGCTCCGCACCCGACGCGGTTTCAAGCGCTTCGACAACAATTGCAGTGCACACGTCGCCGAAAATAAAGTGAGAATCGCGGTCCCGAAAGTTGAGGTGGCCACTGCAGATTTCCGGATTGACAATCAGAACGGCTCTTGCGCTTCCCGATCGAACAGAGTCTCTGGCTTGCTGGATGCCGAAGGTTGCGGAAGAGCACGCTACATTCATATCGAAGCCCCATCCGGTGATGCCAAGAGCATCTTGCACCTCAATCGCTATAGCTGGATAGGGACGCTGCATATTAGAGGCCGCGACGATGACAGCATCGATATCTGCTGCAGATTTACCCGCTTGATCCATCGCCTCGCGCGCCGCTGCCACGGCGATTTCACATTGTACGCTCTGTGCCTCGTTGGGGCGCTCGGCAATGCAAGGTGCAAGTCGCTGTGGATCGAGAATTCCCTCTTTATCGATGACATAGCGCGATTTGATGCCCGATGCTTTTTCCACGAAATCTGCTGACGAGCATTGCAGAGGTTCGATGCGGGATGCGGCAATATCGGCAGCGTGCTTGTCGTTAAAGGCAGTTACGTAACTGTTGAAAGCCTCGACGAGCTCACCATTGGAAATGCGTTCTGATGGGGTGTAAAGCCCTGTTCCGCTAATGACAATATCAGGCATGAATGGCTTTCCCTATTTATCGTACCGTGCAGAGCGCGCCGCAACAGCTTATTGTTATCTGCACTGTCAAAACGATTTTTTCAGCGTTTATCAACCGGCGTAAAATCTCGCTTGGTGTATCCAGTGTATAGCTGCCTGGGCCTACCTATACGGTAGCTACCACTGATCATCTCGTTCCAGTGGGCGATCCATCCGACGGTTCGTCCTACAGCGAAAATAACTGTGAACATGCTTGTTGGTATACCAATAGCTTTAAGAATAATGCCGGAGTAGAAGTCTACATTCGGATACAGTTTCTTCTGGATGAAATATTCATCGGAAAGAGCGATTTCTTCCAGCCGCTTTGCGATTTCCAGCAGGGGATCATCCTCAATGCCAAGTTCGGCGAGGACTTCGTCAGCCGTTGTTTTCATGACACTCGCGCGAGGGTCAAAGTTTTTGTAGACCCGGTGTCCAAAGCCCATTAATCGGAAAGGATCATTTTTGTCTTTAGCCCGCTCAACAAACTCATCGATTCGCGATACGTCACCAATCTCCTCGAGCATGTCTAACACCGCCTCATTTGCGCCGCCGTGAGAAGGCCCCCACAGGGCGGCGATACCTGCTGCGATACAGGCAAATGGGTTGGCACCTGAAGAACCCGCCAAGCGCACAGTGGACGTCGATGCTTTCTGCTCGTGATCTGCATGGAGTAAGAAAATTCTGTCCATCGCTTTTGCCAACACTGGACTGATTTTACTGGGCTCGCAGGGGTTGCCAAACATCATATGAAGAAAATTTTCTGCGTAGTCCAAGCTGTTGTCAGGATACATAAAGGGCTGGCCCACGGAGTATTTGTAACTCATTGCGGCGATAGTAGGCATTTTAGCGACTAGGCGGTAGGCCGCTATCTGGCGGTGGTGCTCATCTGAAATCTCAAGTGAATCATGATAAAACGCCGATAGTGCGCCTACGACCCCGCATACAATGGCCATGGGGTGAGCATCGCGCCGGAAACCGTTAAAAAACGTGCAGATCTGTTCGTTGACCATGGTGTGCTTTTGCACAGTTCCCACGAACTCTTCTTTCTGCGCTTCGGTGGGAAGCTCTCCATACAGCAGCAGATAGCACGTTTCCAGGTAATCCGAATGCTCGGCTAATTGCTCGATTGGATAGCCGCGATGGAGCAGTATGCCCTCGTTCCCGTTAATGAAAGTGATCTGGGACTCGCAGGAGGCGGTGGAGACAAAACCAGGATCAAAAGTAAACATCCCCTGTGCGGTCAGGCCGCCCACATCCACTACATCGGGGCCAAGCGTTCCAGAGTAAATTGGGAGTTCGATCGCTTCGTTTTCACCGTCGATCTGTAGAGAGGCCTTCTTGTCGCTCATAAGGGGTCCTGAAGTAGTGCAATATCGCGGTGAACCACTATAAAGTGTCGGAACTTTTTGTCAATTCGCTGAGTCGATCATGGCGCTGCAGAGTCTCGGTTCCACTCCAGCGCCCCGTGCATCTGGATGGTCGCCCTACGCGCACCCATCATCGCAATTGAGGAGTGGGTGAGAGATGGGCCAGGGCATAATGATTTGGGCGAGGCGACTCCTCCTGAAGTCGACTTTGCGCGGCTATCGCCCGGTTGTTGTGTCGATGCAGGCTGAAGGGGGAAAATTGCCTGGCGGGGACACCCATCCAATCGTGGCGATGGAACGTATCAGGTTTGTATTCGTAGCCATAAGTGCCTATAATCCCGCGCGTTTTTACGTATCCGGCAGAGCTGCGAATGGTAGAGCGAAATTTTGTATAGTTGCCCGGTAATCCCGCCCTTGGGGCGTCACGAAACGGTACTAAACTGTGAAAGATAATCGCCCCGTAAATCTGGACATTGGCTCCATGAGGCTCCCGATAACCGCTTGGGCCTCAATCACTCACCGAGCGTCAGGAGTATTCCTGTTCGCCGGCATCGCAGTCCTGCTGTGGGGCTTGGACCTGAGTCTAGCCAGTGAAGAGAGTTTTTCCACTCTGAAGGAAAGTCTGGCCCACCCCTTGGTCAAATTTGTCCTGTGGGCAGTGCTCTCCGGACTGATCTACCACTCGCTTGCGGGAATCAAACATCTCGTTATGGATTTCGGCTTTGGAGAGACGATGGAGGGCGGTGTTATTGGCGCCAAGATCGTTGTTTCCATTTCGATCATACTTATTGCTTTTGCAGGAGTTTGGATATGGTAACCGCAGTTACTAGCATGGGCCGATCGGGACTCTACGATTGGCTCTTTCAGCGGGTCAGCGCCATCGTGCTGCTGGCTTATGCGCTGTGTGTATTTTTTGTGGCGATGGGTGATCCCAGCTATGAAGAATGGTCGGCACTGTACTCGCAAACCTGGATGCGTGTCTTCAGTTTGCTCGCACTGCTGGCGTTGGCAATGCATGCGTGGGTTGGGTTGTGGGCTGTGTTCACTGATTATCTGACAGAGCGTTTAATGGGGCGGCTTGGCAATGTGCTGCGTTTAATCGCGCAGGCTGCGAGTGGAATTATTATGTTTACATATGTCGTCTGGGGCATCCAGATCGTGTGGGGGCTGTAAAAATGGCTGCACTACGTACTATATCTTTCGATGGCGTCATTGTAGGCGGGGGCGGCGCAGGCATGCGTGCAGCACTCCAAATGGCGCAGTCAGGCTTCAAGACTGCGGTAATTTCCAAGGTGTTTCCAACACGCTCCCACACCGTATCTGCGCAGGGTGGTATCACATGTGCGATTGCTTCTGACGATCCTCAGGACGATTGGCGCTGGCACATGTACGACACGGTGAAGGGATCTGACTATATCGGTGACCAGGACGCGATCGAGTACATGTGTAGCGTTGGCCCAGAGGCCGTGTTTGAGCTGGAGCACATGGGCCTTCCTTTTTCCCGCACCGAAGAGGGTCGAATCTATCAACGACCTTTCGGTGGCCAATCAAAGAACTTCGGTGAAGGCGGGCAAGCGGCGCGCACCTGTGCCGCAGCAGACCGGACAGGTCACGCACTGCTGCACACCCTTTACCAGGGCAATTTGAAAAACAAGACACAGTTTTTTAATGAATGGTATGCCACAGACATCGTTAAGAACCAGGATGGTGCGGTCGTCGGCGTTATCGCGATCTGCATGGAGACGGGAGAAACCGTCTACGTCAAATCCAAAGCCACTGTATTCGCCACCGGTGGCGCTGGGCGAATTTACGCCTCTACTACCAATGCGCACATAAACACAGGGGACGGCATTGGTATGGCCCTACGGGCGGGTTTCCCCGTTCAGGACATAGAGATGTGGCAGTTTCACCCCACCGGCATTGCCGGTGCAGGTACGCTTGTCACAGAGGGTTGCCGAGGTGAGGGTGGATACTTGGTCAACAAAGACGGTGAGCGTTTTATGGAGCGCTATGCACCAAACGCCAAGGACCTCGCCGGCCGTGATGTCGTCGCACGGTCTATGGTGTTGGAGATTCTTGAAGGCAGAGGCTGCGGCCCGCAAGGTGATCACGTTCATCTGAAGCTTGATCATCTTGGCGAGGATGTTCTGGAAAGCAGGCTGCCAGGTATTTGCGAACTCTCGCGAACTTTCGCCCATGCAGACCCGGTGAAAGAACCAATTCCTGTGGTACCGACTTGCCACTATATGATGGGCGGTATACCGACGAACATTCATGGCCAGGCGCTCACTGAGGGGCCGAACGGGGAAGATCAAATTATTCCGGGGCTCTACGCTTGCGGTGAGGTAGCGTGTGTCTCGGTTCACGGGGCAAATCGCCTGGGCGGTAATTCATTGCTGGATCTGGTGGTATTTGGTCGTGCCTCCGGACTTCATATTGAGAAGTCCCTGCGGGATGGTATTGAGATGCGGGACGCATCAGACACCGATCTCGAGCAGGCGATGACTCGCTTGAATGACCTGAATAACTCAACAGGGGACGAGAACGTTGCGAGTATGCGAGCAGAGCTCCAGGGAGTTATGCAGAATCACTTCGGCGTCTTTCGCAATGAAAAGTTCATGCAGGAGGGTGTCGAAAAACTGAGCGACATACGAGAGCGCATGGCAAATCTCCAGCTGGCAGACAAGAGCCAGGTATTTAATACAGCTCGTATCGAAGCGCTCGAACTCCACAATCTTTTCGAAGTCGCTGAGGCGACGGCCATTACCGCAGAGGCGCGGAAAGAAAGTAGAGGCGCCCATGCCCGGGATGATTTTCAGGAGCGCGACGACGAAAACTGGCTCTGCCACTCTATGTACTTTCCCGCCGATAAGCGCGTCGGGAAGCGTGGTGTTAACTTCGAACCGACGACCGTTGAAACGTTCCAGCCTAAAGTGCGTACCTATTAAGAGGTCTGAACCATGTTGCAAGTCAGTATTTATCGTTACAATCCGGATACCGACGCCGAGCCTTCTATGCACGACGTGCACGTTGAGACGGGCGGCAAGGACTTAATGGTTCTCGACGTGATGGAGATGATTAAGGCCGAGGATACCAGTTTTGCTTACCGGCGTTCCTGCCGAGAAGGCGTTTGCGGTTCTGACGGTCTGAACATTAATGGTGTGAATGGACTGGCCTGTATTACGCCGCTGTCCACCGTTGTGAAAGACAACAAACTGGTACTGCGGCCCCTGCCGGGTCTGCCTGTTATCCGTGATCTCGTGGTCGACATGGGTATGTTTTACGCACAGTACGAGAAGATTCAGCCGTATTTGCAAAACGACACGCCTGCCCCCGCGATAGAACGTCTGCAGTCTCCCGAGCAACGAGAAAAGCTGGATGGTCTTTACGAGTGCATCCTGTGTGCTTGCTGCTCAACATCCTGTCCATCCTTTTGGTGGAACCCCGATCGTTTTATTGGTCCGGCGGGCTTGTTGCAGGCCTATCGTTTCCTGGCAGATTCGCGTGACCACGCGACAGACGAACGGTTGGCCAAGCTGGATGATCCGTTCAGCGTGTTTCGCTGCCATGGAATACAAAATTGCGTCAACGTATGTCCCAAGGGCTTGAATCCGACCCGAGCGATAGGACACATACGCAACATGCTTCTATCACGCGCGACATAGCCTTAGGAAGGTGTGGCAAGCAACTGAATTATAATGATTATTTTGTTTTTATCGCCAGATCGCTAAGCGTGTGTATAAGCATTCCGGTAATGGTCGCATCGGGCAGGGGGCGGCGTCGACCTAGGCGACGCTGCAGCGTGGCGAGCGAAACAAGGGTCTGGACATCAATCGGCGAGCCTCGGGGTGATCGTGATGCAAAATAGCTCCATGGATGCATTGTGGCAGAGCCCGCACATCGCCGGGTGTATCGCGACCTACGTGTAGGGGTTGT
>JAAENL010000442.1 GCA_024224435.1 Halieaceae bacterium | reverse complement strand
TATAAAAAAATTACGAAAGGACGACGACATGGCCAAGACAGTCAAACAACAGAGTTTTTGCGGTCGGGAGTTTAGCACTCAAGAGGTGTCGCTGATCCAGGAGGTCGTTCAAACCTGCGCTGGAATCAGCCGAAAGGAACTGGCGAACACGGTATGCGAACTTTTGGACTGGAGACGTCCGGCAGGCGGGCTTAAAGTGCGCGATTGCCGGGACCTGCTCGAGCGTCTGGAAAACCAGGGGGTGTTGACGCTTCCGGAAAAAAGGCCGACCGGCTCCACAGCACCCCGAAAGTACAAGGTGGCAGCTGGGACCGAGTCGGCTTACAGCGCGCTTTGCGGTAGCGTGGAGGCGTTTGCGCCTTTGACGGTACAACGGGTCCAAGACCGAGCACAGCGGCAACTGTTCAAGGAGCTTATCGGCCGGTATCACTATCTGGGATACGCGATGCCCTTCGGGGCGCGGTTGCAGTATCTGGTCTACGTAACGCGGCCCCAGCACGAAGTGGTCGGATGTGTACAGTTCTCGAGCCCAGCCTGGCGGATGAAGGCCCGGGATAAATGGATCGGCTGGGATGATGGCACCCGCAAGCTTCACCTGCAGCACATCGTCAACAACAGCCGGCTGCTGGTCTTGGCACAGATCGGCAATCTGGCCAGCATGATGATGTCGTGTGCTTTAACGCGGCTTCGGCGCGACTGGCAGCGGCATTACGGTGTGCAACCCTTTCTGGTTGAAACGCTGGTGGATCAGCAACGGTTTCACGGGGGCTGTTATCGGGCGGCCAACTGGATCGAGGTGGGACAAACCAGCGGCCGTGGGCGCATGGATCGTACCCACCAACGTCACGGGGCTCAGATAAAAACCGTGTGGGTCTACCCGCTGGTCAAACATGCAGCGCGTCGACTCAGGGACGGGAGGTAAGGGGCGATGAGTGTATCGACTGCACTGTCGCTCCAGGAACGGGCCTATGAATTGGCGCGACAAGACTTCGAGCATACCATTGAGCACCTTGACTCCGAGGAGGCCTGCTCGATGACCCATAGCGAACTTGAGCGCATGCTTGAAAAAAAAGGCCGCGAACTGATGCGCAAACTGCTGCAGGAACACTTAGATAACCGCAGCCCCGGCAAATGCGACGAGCCTGTATGCGGTGCCGACGGGGTTGAACGTCCACGGGTACGGCCCCAAAGGCGAAAGTTGGAAACAGTATTGGGTACCGTCTCGGTCAAACGTTCGGGATATGGACAGGAAGGGGTCGAGAGTCTTCACCCGCTGGATGCCGAACTGAATCTGCCCGATGAGCGCTATTCTCTTGAATTGCGTCGCCGAGTGGCCGAAGAAGCCGCAAAGAGCTCCTTTGACGAAACACTGGAGAGTATCGGTAAAAACACCGGCGGACATGTTCCCAAGCGCCAGGTCGAACAGTTGGCCATGCGAGCGGCCCAGGACTTCGATGCTTTTTATGAAACGCGGCACGGCACGGCTGCCACGGATAAGGGCGTCGGATCGGTACTAGTGACCAGTGTCGATGGCAAGGGGGTTGCGATGCTGACACGGGATCTGCGCGAGCAGACCCGCAAGGCCGCCGAGGCTCGGGCCCACAAAATGGGCAAGCGGCTGTCCAAAGGGGAAAAGAAAAATGCCAAACGCATGGCCACCGTGGCAACCGTTTACGCAGTTGCGCCTTTCGTACGCACCCCCGAAGATGTGATGGCCGAAGCTGACTGCATTCTTTCGCGAACGCCACGCCCCCGTCCCGAGCAAAAGCGCGTGTGGGCCAGTCTCGAAAAAGAGCCCGATCAGGTCATCGCCCAAGCGTTGGCCGAGGCTTTTCACCGGGATCCGTCGGGCGAGAAAACCTGGGTAGCTTTGGTCGATGGCAACAAGCCCCAAATCCGTCACTTGAAACGCATGGCCAAACAAAATGATCTTAATCTGACGATTATCGTCGATATCGTCCACGTCATCGGATATCTATGGTCGGCTGGCAGGGTGTTTCATCCCAAATCCGGGCCGGAGTTGGAAAGCTGGGTCCGCCAGAGGATCCTTGAGGTCCTTCGGGGAAAGGCCGGCCTTGTTGCAGGTGGAATGCGCCGCAGTGCCACACTTCGCGAGCTGGCTGACAAAGCTCGTGAACCGGTGGATACCTGCGCGCGTTACCTGCTCACCTATTCACCCTACCTTCGTTACAATCGCTACCTTGCCAAGGGATGGCCTATCGCCTCAGGGGTCATCGAAGGTGCCTGTCGCCACTTAGTAAAGGATCGCATGGATGTGACCGGAGCGCGCTGGAGCCTGGCCGGTGCCGAGGCCGTACTGCGACTGCGCGCCCTACGTTCAAGCCGTGATTTTGACGAGTACTGGACTTTCCATGAAGCACGCGAGTACGAGAGAAACCATAAAGCCCTATACGCTGGGGGCATCGTACCTCCTACTAATGCTTCGTTTTCGACTGCCAAACGCACTCATCTTAAAGTAATCAAGTAAGGTAATTTGTCTATTTGAAGGCAATACAAACTGCTTACAACTGTTAACTATGGTCGTCGTAAAAGAGCCGCACCCAAATGGTTTTAGATGAAGTGGTAAACGGCTACAACTTCAGTCAGGAGGTAAAAACGCCTATGGCTGAATTACTTGGCATAGAAGAGCAATCGTCTTTGGCCGG
>JAAENL010000441.1 GCA_024224435.1 Halieaceae bacterium | reverse complement strand
AGGCGGCGGGAATTGAACCCGCGTCCGCCAGTGCTCTGCCATTGGCTCTACATGCTTAGACCCCGTTGATTAATTTAGCCGCACACAGCCCAACGGGCAGGACGTGGTTAGCGAGCCCTGAAAAAGTTTAGCGGCTTGGTCCAGGACATAACAAGCTGCGATCCAGTTCTGTATGACAGTCAATAGCGCGGGGCTGGAACCTTGCTAAAGACCGCTAGGGCCGAAGCCACTAGAAGGTGTTAAACGGGCTACTTACGCAGCCAGTTGTGCACCGTAGTTGTCGTCGTTGGCAACTAATAGTTTGCAGCTTTGGATTAACGTGATTGGCTACCATCACGGCATGCACCTCAGGGTTTGCTACCGTCGTCGAATCCGAATCGCCCCCAGTGTGAAGCGCCATTATAGCGCAAAAAGCGCCGCAATCAGTGATTACGGCAGTAAAAGGTATTTATGGGCATTTCGCGGATATTCAAGGCCGCGCGTGGGGCGGGTTAGCCGTTACTGGCGGCCTGGGGGGCGTCGTCGCTGGGGCACATACGCTGCGAGGAGCGCGCCACTGCCGATTTCGGGCAGATCTCTTTCTGGATCAGATCCTGTATAGGCGGGCAGGGGTTCTCGCTGGCCATGGCGCGCTTCAGTACGCCCTCGGCTACGATGGAGAGGCCCCCGGTCATAATAGCCGCCCAGCCGCGCCACAGCAGGCTGGTGGCCCGCGGCACCACCTGCGGGTCGGTGAGGCTGCCGCGCACCTCGATCGAGTTGGAAATCACGTTGCCGACGGAGAGCCCCAGCCCGTCCCGTGAACGGGATTCAAAGTTGAGCTGCATGGTTTCTTTTTTCAGGTCCATTTTGATGCGTCCCAGCAGGTTAGCCTGGTTGGTGCGCATGGCGTAGCCGTAGGGTGTTTCACCTTTGCCTTTCTTGAATTCCGCTACCGTCACGCCGCATTCCAGCTGCGGGGTTTGCTGCTCGAAACCCGGTAGCAGTGCGCTGAACACGGCAAACGCGATATTGGACGAGAGCAGAGCGGTGTTCATGTAGTTGAAGGGGCCCGGGCCCAGTTCCAGATACAGCAGGCCATCGAGATTCGCCGCCAGTTCCGCCGTGCTCTGGCCCTGTGTCGTCAATGCGACAAAGCCGCTGCGCGTGTAGGTATCTTTTTCGACAAGGCCGCGTACGTTGCTGAAGTCCGAGCGCAGCGTCGCCGTTGCCGGGGTGACGTTCGAGTTGAGCTTGAGGTCTACCTGTCCCTGTCCGCCGTTGATCGCATCTGATTTTGCGAAGACGTCAAGCGCACCTTCTTTCACCTTCGCGGTAAAATCCAACTGGCCAAGGTTAATAACCGTGCTCTCTAGCTTGTCGAGTGTGCCTGAAATATTCACGTCGATCTTTTTCAGATCATCCAGTGGCAGCGGGTCGTCGCTGAACAGCCTGTCTTTTTTCTTGCTGTTGTCATCTCCGCCGAATAATCGCAGTGGTGCTCTGAGTACGCTGCCAACCATCCCGGCGCTGGCTCGGGCCAGTTTGCTGATGCCACTGCTCGACGTTTTTGAGCTGTCCTTGGCGTCCTTGTCGTCGACGTGACGGGTTTCCCATGGAACCAGGTTAATGGTGGCGTTGGTCAGGGTAACGTCCAGCTGCGGAACAGCGCTGTTAACATACCGAACCGTGCCGCGCAGGTAGCTGTCACCCAGCCGTACGGAATCTATTTCCGCTTCTACTCCCTTGGGCACACGGCGCGCATAGATTTTTATATCGCGTTGCGGATTCTGTGTACCGGGCCGCATTTCCTTGCTGGCAAGTTCTACCTTGCCCGACAGGTTTGCGATAACGTCCGACACGGTGCGACCATGGCTGTTGAGGTTTGCTTCACCAAACACCGGCACGGGTGTCAGGTTGGGGTCGCGAATGAGGAACTGATCGAGGTCCAGGTTGGTGAGCTGTGCGTTCAGCTTTACCTTGGCGTCATCGTCTTTCCAGGCGACCTCGCCGGTGGCACTCATGCGACCGCCGTGACTGGACAGCGCCAGTTTCTCAATTTTAAACAGATCGGCATCGGTGGCCAGCGCCAGGTCCATCTCGCTGATCGGGGCGTCGCCCACGGTCAGGGAGTCTGCCTGGATATTGAAATGCGCGGCGCCCATTTTTCGTAAGGTTTGCAGGAAGTTGGATTGATCCGCTTTTTCCGGTGTCTCCGGGAGCAGGTGAAGCAGTGCATCCAGATCCAGCTTCTTCGATGTCAGGTCGACGACAAGCCACGGCTTGCGTGTGGCAACCATCGATACGTCGCCATCGATGTCCTGCTCCGCGGAATCCACGCTGAGCCTGGTGAGTGTCAGTCCGACGATGTCATCGCCTTCAATGACAAAGCGGCCGTTGCCGCTGAAGCTGAGTTGCTCGTTGTCACGGGCTTTGCGTTGCCAGTCGTTATCGGGGCGCACCTCTATATCCAGCTTTGTGTTGCCGCGCAGATTCTCGAAAATATCCTTCATCTCTGTCCCGGTGCCATCAAAGTTCAGGGTGCCGGATGTGCGGCTGTGCAGTAAGTTGGGTTGCTGAAACATGCCCGGCAGGTCCAGTCGCTTAAACGTCATCGCCAGCGAGTAGGTTTCGTCATCGACGGTTGGATAGTCCGCGTTCAGTACAAAGTTGAGGGTGCCGCCGGTAACCCCGGTGCCATGAGCTGTCAGCGAGCCCTTCACATCGTCGCGTAACAGATGCCCATCTGCCTTGGCCAGCGACAGTCCCGGTGCCTGTATGTCGGTTATGTCCAGTGTCCAGTCCAGTTCGAGGCTGGGCACCAGCCCCAGATATGCGGGAACGGCCACACCCTGGGTGGCGGCCCCGGATGTTGTGTCAAACAGGAAGCCCAGGTGCAACGTCTCTCCGGTGAGATCCAGCGTCAGCTTGCGCTGCTGTCCCGTGCCCGAAAGTTCGGCGGTGCCCTCGAAGTGGCCTTCACCAATATCTGCTTTCAAATGCTCGAGGGCGAATGCGCTGGGCTTGCTGGCCATCGTCGCCTCCAGTTTCACAGGCGTTTCGCTGGCGCCAGAATGGCTGCCACCCAACTCAACGTGACCATCAAGGGAATACAGCAGGGTGCCCCAGGTGTTTCCTTTACCTGCAAGCTGTGTGCTGCCATCGTCCCAGTGCCAGTCGGTGTCGGCGAAAAAGGGGCCGATGCCGCCTTCACCGGCTCTGGCGTGGACTGCCGCGTCGAGACTGACCTCCCACCCCGCCGCAGAGCTGCCGATTGCCAGT
>JAAENL010000440.1 GCA_024224435.1 Halieaceae bacterium | reverse complement strand
TATTTCTCGCTGTCAGTAAGTAGCGGTAGTAGGCCAGCGAGCGTGCCATCGCGTGCGGGTCCTCCTGGATGAGGAGAATTTTGAGTTGCCCCTGACGACCCATTTTCCAGGCACCTCTAATCTCTTGCGCGATGCGGTCTCTCTGTTTGTCCAATGCCGCCTGCTGTTCCGATCGATCTGCCTCCAGGGCCGACAGTGCTGCTTGTTCTGCTGTCATCTCGGCTTTGTTCTGACTGACATCCCGGCTCAGTGCGCCCAGATCGACTTCCGCCTCACGTAGCTGCTTTAGCAAATTGTCCTGTCGGTTAGTGGCGCTGGAAATCTCCGCGCTTATTTGCGTAATCTCTATTTCCAGCTGTTCGAGTTGCTTTTGCGTGTCGTTTTCGGACAGGGCTAGAGCGTCGTGTGTCGCGAATAAAAAGGCGAGGACAAACAAAATTGCGTGACAAAGCGGTCTGCGATGGACTTCAGGCATTATCCCCCCCGGAATAATCGCACCGGCAGCTCAGACGCGCTCGGCAAACAGGCTGTTGCCTGTCATCTCATTGGGCTGTTGCATGTCCATCATACCAAGTAGAGTAGGCGCAACATCAGCGAGGATGCCGCCGCTGGATTTGAGGATGCGTTGCTTCGATCCAAGATAGATCAGGGGCACCAGGTCGGTCGTGTGCTGAGTGTGCCGTTGACCGGATTCGTAATCCAGCATTTGTTCACAGTTGCCGTGATCGGCCGTGATCAATGCCTGGCCACCGGCCTCATGAAGAGCGCGCTCTACCCTTCCGAGGCAGGTATCCAGTGTCTCAACAGCTTTTATTGCGGCCTCGTACACGCCGGTGTGCCCGACCATATCGCCATTGGCATAGTTACAAACGATCAGGTCGTAGTGTCCGGAGCCGATAGCACGAACCAGTTCGTCGGTCAGTTCCACTGCACTCATTTCAGGCTGAAGGTCATAGGTGGCGACGTCTGGCGAGGGAATTAATCTGCGGTCTTCCCCTGCGAATTCCTTTTCGCGCCCGCCACTGAAAAAGAACGTTACGTGCGCGTATTTTTCTGTCTCGGCAATGCGGAGCTGCGTCATACCGTTCTGTGCGAGATAGTCGCCTAACACATTATCCAGTTTCTGTGGTCCGTAGGCGCAGTTGGCGTCGATGTCATCGGCGTAGGCCGTCGTCATAACAAAGTCGGTAAGCTGGGGCGTAACGATTCGCGTGAAGGCGCTGAAAGAGGAGTCAGTGAATGCCTGGGTGAGTTGCCGCGCCCGGTCGGCGCGGAAATTCATGAACAGCACGGCATCGCCATCTTTGACCTGCGCAGGGGCTTGTGTTTCGTCAGCTATCACAGTGGGCATAACAAACTCATCGGTCTCGTCTCGGCTGTAGGCTGACTCAAGCGCCTCGGCTGCGTTTGCATAGCGGTGTTCGGCCGTGCCCTCGGTAAGAAGTCTGTAAGCTAGTTCTATGCGCTCCCAGCGCTTGTCACGATCCATAGCGTAATAGCGCCCGCATAGAGAGGCGACACGACCGCAGCCCAGCTCCCTGAATAGTGCGTCCGCTTTTTCCAGCGAGTCGCCCGCGCTGCGCGGCGGTGTATCGCGACCATCCAGAAATGCGTGAAGATAGACGTTTTTGGCGCCGCGGTCAGCGGCGAGCCGGATGGCGGCGAAAATCTGCTGCTCGTGACTGTGCACCCCGCCCGGTGAGAGTAGTCCGAAAATATGAACAGCGCCGTCGGCCGCAACCGCGTTGTCTATAGCGCGATTATAAGATGGGTTCTCGTTAAAACTGCCGTCGCGAATGGCCTGGTCGATTCGTGAAATATTCTGGTACACAATGCGGCCAGCGCCGAGGCTCATATGGCCTACCTCTGAATTGCCCATTTGCCCGCCGGGCAGACCCACGTCCGCTCCTGAGGCGGATATCAGGGTGTGAGACGTGTCCCGCCACAGTCGGTCCCACACTGGGGTATCGGCGTTGGCGATAGCATTGTCTCGGCGATCTTCGCGGTGTCCCCAGCCATCTAGGATGACCAGTACAGTGGGTGCTTTTTTATTGGCTTGATTCATGGCTTGATGATCGGTCTGAAGGTCCAAGTAATGACTGCGGTGCACCATTTTACCCTGTCTTGGGCGCCCGCGCATTGCGGCCTGCATGGCGGTCGGGCGGGACTGGCTGCACTCCCGTATAGCCTGTATACTTGCGCCCCGTTAAATGGACCGAGGCAGGAACAGGCCCCGCTACTGGCCGCCTCACGACGACACCCTTGCTCACCCGCAGGAATTAAGCGCAACAGCATGGCACTATTTCTAGAATTTCTGGCGCAGCAGTGGATCCAGGTCGCGGCTTTATTGGCATTGGTTGCGATGCTGATTTTTCATGAGTCGCGCAAGGGAGGGGCGTCAATTTCGCCGCAGCAGGCCATCAACCAGGTGAACGCCGAGGATGGTATATTCGTCGATTTGCGCGACGCCGCAGAATTTAACAAGGGACATATCGTTGACGCGGTCAATATCCCTGCCACCAAGCTGTCCGAGCGCATGGTAGAGCTGGAGAAGTTCAAGGAAAAACCCGTGGTACTGGTGTGTAAGATGGGGCAGCAATCCGGCGCTGCAGGCAAGCAACTGCGAGCCGCAGGCTACACCCGTGTGTCGAGGATGGCGGGTGGCATGATGGAGTGGGGTAACGTGCAATTGCCGGTGGTTTCATGAGCTTGCCGTATTTCAGTTCTGACCTGCCGAGCGCGACATGACTGCGCCCATAACGCTGTATACGACGCAGCGGTGCCCATATTGTCTTCGCGCCAGGGCACTGTTAGACAAGAAGGGCGCTGCCTATCGTGATATCGCGGTGGATGGTGCCCCCGAGCTGCGGCGAGAGATGATGGAGCGCAGCGGTCGCCGCACGGTGCCGCAGATTTGGATAGGCGAACAGCATATTGGCGGATTCGATGACCTGTACCGGTTGGAAATTGCCGGCGAACTGGATCTACTTCTCGAGTCGGACAGCGTTCCTGACTCAATTAACTAACGGAGGATGGCTTAATGGCCGAAGAACAGGCTGGCGGTGCGCAACAGAGACCCGAGCAACAGTTTACTATGCAGAAAATCTACACCAAGGACCTTTCCTTTGAATCGCCTGGCGCCCCTGCGATGTTCACCAAACAGTGGCAGCCAAAGCTCTCGGTGGATCTCAATACCCGCAGCGGATCTATCGATGAAGAGGGAAATTTTGAAGTTGTCCTGTCCATCACTGTCACTGCGAAGATGGAAGAGGACACGGCCTTTTTGATCGAAGTGCATCAGGCTGGCATTTTCCTGGTTCGTGGATTCCAGCCCGAAGAATTGAAACGTATTCTCGGGACTGCGGCGCCCAACGTACTGTTTCCCTATGCGCGCGAAGCGATTGACGCCATTTGTATCAAAGGTGGTTTCCCGCCACTGATGCTTGCGCCTGTTAACTTTGAGGCGGTTTACCAGCAAGCGCAGGCGCAGGCGCAAGCCGGCGCAGGAGAAACCGCTTCCCACTAGGCCGTTGGCGCGCTTTTATCGTCCGGTTCTGTTGTTGTTGAGCTATTCCAGCCCGGAAAAGCTTACCTGGCGCAAGGCTTCATAGAGCACCAGTGCAGCGGCATTACTGAGGTTCAGGCTGCGACTACCGCTGCGCATGGGGATGCGTAGTGTGCCCCCCGGGCCCAGTTCGTCGAGAACAGGTGTGGGTAGTCCACGAGTCTCAGGACCGAAAAGCAGCGCGTCTCCTTCGCGGTAGCTAATCTGATGATACGCCGTGCCACCTCTTGTCGAGGCGGCGAACAGACGCGGGTTGCGGGTATTCTGGCGAAAGTGAGCCAGGTTGGGGTGAACCTGTACCTGCGCGAATTCACGGTAATCCAGCCCTGCTCGGCGCAGTTTCCTGTCGTCCAGGTCAAAACCGAGGGGCTCGATGAGATGCAGGGCACAGCCAGTATTGGCGCATAGGCGGATGATGTTGCCCGTATTGGGCGGTATCTCGGGTTCAAACAGTACGATCCTGAACATAGGGTATTGCACACAGGGAAGCCAACCTCCTTTCTCTCAGATTTTGGCCCCCGAGCAAAGCTTATTTGAGCCTTAAATTTGCGCTGTAGCGCGTCACATATTCAGGTCCTTCATTTTTCTTGTCAGCGTATTGCGCCCCCAGCCCAGCAACTCAGCTGCGTCCCGCTTGCGTCCGTTGGAGTGTTGCAGGGCCACCTCAATCATGGCCCGTTCAAAGGTGGGCACGGCGTCCTGCAGGATTTGCTGCTTGCCCTGCACCAGTTCGTTGCGAGCCCAGTTAAACAGCAGTTCGGGCCAGTCCGCTTGCTCCTTGGTTTCTTTTGTAGGTGCAGCCTGTTCCAGCTCCGGCGGCAGGTCGCTCAGGTGCACCTCGCGGCCTGAGGCCATCACAGTTATCCAGCGGCAGCAATTCTCCAGCTGTCTGACGTTGCCCGGCCAGTCCAGGCTGGTGAGAAAGGACTCTGCCTCTGGTAGCAGAACCTTGGTCTCTGCGCCAAGCTCCCGGGCCGCCTGCTGCAGGAAATACTTCATGAGGGCGGGGATGTCTTCTCGTCGCTCTGAAAGCTTGGGAATGTGTATGCGAATTACGTTAAGGCGATGGAACAGGTCTTCACGGAAGGTGCCCTGCTCAACCAGGTTTTCCAGATTCTGGTGCGTAGCGGCGATGATACGCACGTCTACCTTGACCGGGACATGCCCGCCCACCCGATAGAACTCGCCGTCAGCCAGTACTCGTAACAGGCGAGTCTGGGTATCGGGCAGCATATCGCCTATCTCGTCCAGGAACAGGGTGCCTCCGTCCGCTTGCTCAAACCGCCCCTCCCGTTTCGCGTTGGCGCCGGTAAAAGCGCCTTTTTCGTGACCAAACAGCTCAGACTCCATCAAGTCCTTGGGTATGGCCGCCATGTTGAGAGCGATAAACGGGGCACTGGCTCTGGGGCTGTGGCGATGCAGGGCTCGGGCAACCAGCTCTTTACCTGTTCCGGACTCGCCGTTGATCAACACAGTGATATTGCTGTGAGCCAGCCTTCCGATGGCTCGAAAAACCTCCTGCATGGCGGGCGCTTCACCAATGATCTCGGTTTGCTGCGGGGCGTCCTCCTGCGGCGGTGCGCTGCCCCGGGCTTCCAGTGCGTGGGCGAGCGCACGCTTGGTGACGGCGATTACCTCGTCGAGATCAAAGGGCTTGGGCAGGTACTCAAAAGCGCCTTTTTGATAGGAGGTGACGGCACTATCAAGATCCGAGTGTGCGGTGGTAATGATCACCGGAACCCCCGGGTACCCATTCTTGATAAGGGAGAGCAACTCAAGGCCATCAGTGCCGGGCATACGGATATCGCTGATGATGACCTCCGGTTGCCCGGCCTCGATTTGCTGGAGCAGTGCATCCGCATCTGCGAAACTCCTGTTGGCGATGCCTGCCTGATTCAGAGCGCGCTCCAGCACCCAGCGAATAGAACTGTCATCGTCTACTACCCAGACTTTAGTTTGGCTGTTCATGAATTGTTTCCATAGGTAAATACAAGGTAAACCGCGTTTCTCCAGGGCGACTGTCGCACTCGATCGTGCCGTCGTGCATATGAGCAATGGATTGCGCGATTGAAAGCCCCAGTCCCGTGCCATGGGCTCGGCCGGTGACCATGGGGGCAAATATGGAGGGCATTATGTCCGCGGCAATCCCGGGCCCGTTATCGATGATCTCAATGCCGCATACCAGCCTGTGCAGCGTGCCGCCGATAGTGAACTGCCGCTGGGCGCGGCTGCGCAGCACGATTTTGCAGGATTGCAGGCTCTCCGCGGCCTGCATGGCGTTGCGCATGATGTTAAGCACCACCTGGATCAGTTGTGCCCGGTCAAATTCAAACTCGGGCAGGCTGGGATCGTAATCTCGCAGAATCGTGACGTGGTTTTCTGACTCGGCGTTGATGAGGTTGCGCACGTGCTCCAGTACCTCGTGAATATTGAGTTTTTGTTTGTTCAACTCCCGGGTGGGGCCCAATAAGCGGTCAACGAGGTCACGCAGGCGATCCGCCTCGCGAATAATGACATGGGTGTATTCGGCCAGCTCTTCGTTTGGCAGTTCCCTGGCGAGTAGCTGCGCGGCACCCCTTATGCCGCCTAATGGGTTTTTGATCTCATGGGCCAAGCCGCGGATGATGGCCCGGCTGGTCTCTTGCGTGTGGTGGTGATTACCCTCGCGGCTGATTCTCAGCAGACGATCAACAGCTGTCAGCTCCACCAGCAGGCTGAAGGGGGCCTCTTCGTTCACGGGTGTAATTACGAGATCTACCAGAATTTTATGGCCGGAATGCAGGCAAAGCGTGAAGCTGCGGCTGGCCCGGGTGGTCCTGCTTGCCGCCGCCTGCTTCAGGTGTTCCAACCAGTCACTCGACTCCAGCAGTAAAAGGCCCGCGTGAAGGCCTACACAGCGGGCTTTTGACGTCTCCAGCAGTGCCTCGCCGGCCAAATTGAGTGCGGTAACCTGCAGCGCATCATCCAGCGCGATCACGCCGGTGCTCATGCTGTCCAGTAATTCAAGGTCTTGTTGCATTTCTGCCTCTTGATATAGCGCGGCGGGTTGTCTGTTCTGCTCGCAGCAGGGGCAACTGACGCCGTCGTTTGGTAGTAGCAAAAATGGAGCCAAAACAGCGGCTTGAGCAGATTAATTTCTGTAAATGCCAGAAATTTGTGCAACTGGGGTTTCCCAAAGCCTGGCGGCAGGCGCGGGCCGCATCGAATGTCGGCCGAAAGTCTCCGGGCAGCCACGGGGGAAGACCGTGCTCAGGCCCTCAGCGCACCATTATGGTGCATCAAGAGGAGGGTGTTGTCCAGCACAGCGCAATTCATTTGCGGAAATTGATGGAGGGTCGGTGGACGTAAACCCGCACAGGGTCTGACATGGCGATGGTGTTACCGCTACGGTCGATTGCGCCGACGGTGATGTCGTGAGCGCCGCGAAACACGTTGGTGAGATCCCAGATCATGCTGGCCTGGCTACTGCCGCTGGGCACGTTGTCCAAAAACAACTGCAGGCTTTCATACCGCCTCAGGGCGGGTTGAATAGCCACCGTCACGGTGAAGTTGCCGGGACCTCGGGGGATGGAGGTTTCATCGGCTGGGCTGGTTATGGCTATCGTATAGGAAGTCCGAGTCAGTTCCGGAGCGTTCGCCGGTGACTTCAGCGCGGGTATAGCCCGTGGCGGAGGCGCCGTATTGGTAGGGTGCAGGCCTACCGGTTCCGCTGCCCGACTGCCAGCGGAGGGTGCGTCGGTGAAGACTACGTTGCCGGCTTCGTCAGTCGTGCGGTAGATGGATTGTGCCGCGGCCAACGGCGCAAGCAGTGCAAGGGCAAATGCGATAATTCTGAGCATGCGGTTTCCCTCCCCTGAATGACAACAGTAACAGATGTTGCGTGGCTACCTGAACATCCCTTCCGGTCGTCTCGCTGCAGCAGACAGAAAAAAGGCCCGCCTAGGCGAGCCTTTTCCTCAGGGGCACGACAACTGCCCCTGTCTGGAGCGTCTACAGGGAGTAGTACATATCGAACTCGACAGGGTGAGTGGTCATATCGAGAGTTTCGACCTCCTCCTGCTTGAGGTCGATGTAAGCGTCGATCATGTCGTCGGTGAATACGCCGCCAGCCGTGAGGAAGCTGCGATCCGTATCAAGGGCTTCGAGGGCCTGGCTCAGGCTGGAGGCAACCGTCGGAATCGATGCAGCCTCTTCTGCGGGCAGGTCGTACAAATCCTTGTCTGCAGCGTCGCCGGGGTGGATCTTGTTTTGAATACCATCGATACCTGCCATGAGCATCGCCGCAAAGGCCAGATAAGGGTTGCCAGTCGGATCTGGAAAGCGAACTTCGATACGCTTGCCCCGGGGGCTTGGCTCGTAGGGAATGCGGATAGACGCAGATCGGTTGCGGGCCGAGTAGGCCAGCATGACAGGTGCTTCGAACCCCGGTACCAATCGCTTGTAGCTGTTGGTAGACGCGTTGGTAAATGCGTTCAGAGCGCGGGCGTGCTTGATAATGCCGCCGATGTAATACAGTGCTTCTTCAGACAGGCCGGCATAGCTATCACCGGCGAACACGTTTTCCTTGCCCTTGGCGATAGATTGGTGGCAGTGCATGCCAGAGCCGTTATCGCCAACCAGTGGCTTGGGCATGAATGTAGCTGTTTTGCCATAGGCATGAGCTACATTGTGCACACAGTACTTGAGGATTTGTGTTTCGTCTGCCTTTGTAACAAGCGTGTTGAAACGCACACCAATTTCACATTGGCCGGCGGTGCCTACCTCGTGGTGATGAACTTCGATGTCCAGGCCCATCTGCTCCATGGCCGCACACATTGCCGCGCGAATGTCATGCAGTGAGTCAACGGGCGGTACCGGGAAGTAGCCACCTTTCACGCCGGGGCGGTGCCCGATGTTGCCTTCATCGAACGAGTGGTTAGATGCCCACGCTGCCTCTTCGGAGCCAATGGTGTAGCCTGCGCCCGACATGTCGGCGTGCCACTTGACGTCGTCGAAGACGAAAAACTCGGGCTCATTACCGAAGAAAGCCGTGTCGCCAAGACCCGTGGACTTGAGGAAGTCCTCGGCACGTTTGGCAACAGAACGGGGGTCACGTTCGTAGCCCTGCATGGTGGTGGGCTCAACGATGTCGCAGCGCAGGATAACGGTTGCTTCATCGGTGAAGGGGTCGAGTATGGAGGTAGCGTCGTCGGGCATGAGAATCATGTCCGATTCGTTAATGCCCTTCCAGCCTGCGATGGACGAGCCATCGAACATCTTGCCGCCTTCGAAGAAGTCTTCGTTGACCTCTTTGGACGGTATGGTGACGTGCTGTTCTTTACCGCGGGTATCGGTGAAGCGCAGGTCGACCCAGCGCGCCTCGTTGTCTTTGATCAGCTTCAAGGTTTCGTTAGACATCGTTTGTTCTCCAGTTGGGCATAAATCAGGTCGGGTGCGCCGGCCTGTGGACATTTTCCTGACGCCGGACAGAGCGGGCGGCGCAGGTATTCATCAGTGGTGTCAGAGGTAGCAAAAGCTGTGCCACAATGACGCTGACAGCAACCCTTTGAAATTCGGAAGTTTTCTACCGTTTATTGCTAAGGCTTGACGCAAAATGCACCAAATTAGCGCACAAAGGCACCAATATGGTGCAAGACGTGCCAGTGCAGGGTCAGCGTGCCGTCCGGAGCAATTGTCAGGGTACCTGCAGCGCAGCTGCCCTGATCAGACGCAGTGGTTATGGCCCCAATGCACCTCGTTGTCAAGTATTTCTCCCAGATCACCACGATTTGCCAGCCGTTGCGACGGCAACTCAGGCGCCATTGGCAGGACGCGACAAAGTGGTGCTGCGCGTTATTAGTGCTGCGATTGATCTGCACTGCTGCCGTGACCCGGCACGCGCAGCGTGGCAAGCGGTGTTGCTGGCAGGATTCGCAGGATAGCGATGCTCACAGGCACCCCGGCTGAAGCGTCAAGCCAGAAATAGACTGTCAAGATAACGCCCCGTCACTCCCGGATAGTGTATAATCCGCGCGCTTTTTGCACCCCCGGCTATCCCAGAGGTACTCCCTTGATTGAACAACTGCGCAATATCGCCATCATCGCCCATGTTGACCACGGTAAGACCACGTTGGTGGACTGCCTGTTGCAACAGTCTGGCACACTGGATCGTCGCAGCGAGGGCGCCGAGCGGGTGATGGATTCCAGCGACCAGGAGCGCGAGCGCGGGATCACCATCCTGGCAAAGAATACAGCGATTGAGTGGGACGGCTACCACATCAACATTGTCGACACGCCGGGGCACGCGGATTTTGGTGGTGAGGTAGAGCGGGTGCTATCCATGGTCGATTCGGTGCTGCTGTTGGTGGATGCCGTAGATGGCCCGATGCCACAGACACGCTTTGTGACTGCCAAGGCCTTTGAGCAGGGGTTGAACCCGATCGTCGTGGTGAACAAGGTGGACCGTGATGGCGCTCGGCCCGATTGGGTGGTCGACCAAGTGTTTGACCTGTTTGACCGTCTTGGCGCAACGGAGGAGCAACTGGATTTCCCCGTGGTCTATACCTCTGCGATCGAAGGCGTGGCCGGCCTTGATCACGAGGAGATGGGGACGGACATGAAGTGCCTGTTCCACACCATAATAGAGCGCGTACCCGCACCTCAGGTCAATTCCGATGGGCCGCTGCAAATGCAGATCAGTGCACTGGATTACTCCAGCTACGTCGGCGTAATCGGCGTGGGTCGAATAACACGCGGCACACTGGCACCCAACTCGCCGGTAGTGGTTGTCGATCGGGAAGGTGCCTCGCTGAAGGGACGGGTACTGCAGGTGATGGGTTACCTCGGCCTGGAGCGCGTAGATGTCGCATCAGCCCAGGCGGGCGATATAGTTTGTGTGACAGGGATAGACGGCCTCAATATTTCCGACACGCTTTGCGATCCTGAGACGCCTGAGGCGCTGCCCGCCCTGTCTGTTGATGAGCCCACGGTTAGCATGACATTTCAGGTTAACGATTCGCCCTTTGCGGGCAAAGAGGGAAAATATGTTACTTCCCGCAATATCAAGGAGCGGTTGGAGCGCGAACTGATACACAACGTGGCGCTGCGAGTAGAGCCCGGTGACACCCCCGACAAGTTCAAGGTGTCAGGGCGTGGCGAGCTGCACCTGTCAGTGCTGATTGAATCCATGCGCCGGGAAGGGTTTGAACTTGGGGTTTCCCGTCCGGAAGTCATCCGTCGTGAAGTGGATGGTGAAATCCAGGAGCCTTACGAGCAGTTGGTGATCGACTGTGAGGAGCAGCACCAGGGTGCAGTGATGGAAGAGATCGGCCAGCGCCGCGGTGAACTCGAAGATATGGTGCCTGACGGCAAGGGTCGTCTGCGACTAGCCTTTATTATTCCTGCCCGGGGATTGATCGGCTTTCGCTCGCTGTTTCTGACCATGACATCGGGCAGTGGCATCATGACATCAGTTTTTGATCATTATGGTCCGGTAAAAGAAGCAGAGATCATTCACCGCAGCAATGGTGTTCTGGTCTCGATGGTGCAAGGAAAAACCCTCGCTTATGCCATTTATAATCTGCAGGATCGTGGCCGTATGTTCATCGATCCAAACATTGATATCTACGAGGGGCAGATCGTCGGTTTGCACAGTAGAGGCAACGATCTTCCGGTCAATCCCACCAAGGCGAAGCAGCTGACCAACGTACGCGCATCCGGTACAGACGAAGCCCTCACCCTCACCCCGCCCGTAAGGCGCTCGCTGGAGCAGGCCCTCGAATTTATTGAAGATGATGAGCTGGTGGAGGTCACGCCTGATAGCATTCGACTGCGCAAGAAGCTGTTGAAAGAACACGAGCGCAGGCGGGCGTCTCGGGTCTAACCCTATGCGTGCACTTCTGCAGCGGGTCAGCAGAGCGTCGGTGAATGTGGCGGGTGTAGACGTCGGCCGGATCGACCATGGCCTGCTGGTACTTCTCGGTCTTGACAAGCATGACAACCGCGATATCGCCGACCGGATGATCGATAAACTGCTGGCTTATCGCCTGTTTGCCGATGCAGAGGGAAGGCTGAATTGCAACGTGGCCGATGTGGCTGGTGGCGTTTTGCTGGTGTCCCAGTTCACCCTCTCTGCCGATACTCGCAAGGGCCTGCGACCCTCCTTTTCTTCTGCCATGCCTCCGGCTCAGGCCAGAGAGCTCTATGACTACACTCTGGATGCTTTGCACCGGCGATATTCCCCGGTGGCGGCAGGACAGTTCGGCGCGGATATGCAGGTCTCCCTGATAAACGACGGCCCCGTCACGTTTCTGTTAGAGGTTCACAGCGACTGAGAGGTGGCTCATTCAGCGGCTGGCCGCACAATACATTTGCCGGTGAGGAATGCCGTCTTCGAGATACACGTCTCCCCGCGGGATAAACCCCGCTGTCTCGTAGAACTCCTGCAAGTGAGCCTGTGCGCTGATGCGGATGTCGTTGCCGGGCCAGCGCGAGAGATTGTGCTCTACGCCCCGTCTTACCAGCTCTCGCCCCAGTTGACGGCCACGGGTTTCGGGGGACACCACGACTCGACCCAGCATGCTGTCCGGACACCCGGCGTCTGGAGAGATACAGCGTTGGTAGGCCACCAGCTGGCTACCTTCTGTGGCTAGCATGTGCAGCGCCTGCTGGTCCCTGTTGTCTGTATCGAGGTAGATGCAGGCCTGCTCCACCACGAATACGGCCTGACGCAGTCGCAGTACTGAGTAAAGTCTGTGTGGGCCCAGTTCATCGAATGTCAGTGTTTGCCACAGCATGATACACCTCGGATTTTTATAAATTGCCGCACCCGTATTATCTTCTGTGACGTTCTCCGGGCTGTCATAAGTTGGTACTATAACGAATTATTAAGGCTGCTCGCTGAGTGAACGTCATGTCGACAGTCAGCCGCGTCGGGGCGGGGTACCCTGGCTTCGTGACGAATAGAGCAAAACTAAGGCAGGCATATGTTTGTCAATATCGATGCACTGGACATTTCAGCGTTGAGTCAGCAGTTCAGTACCCTGGTTGGTGAGTTGCTGGAGGTCGTGAATATGCCCGGACAGCCTCACGATATCGAAATCACCCCGGCGGGTAGTTTCCGCGGTTTCGATGAGCACCAGTTTTACGTCATCCTTGGCGGCTCGGTTTGTGCGCGGTATCAGGGCAAGAGTATCTACACCCTGGAGACCGGCGATATGCTGTTACCCGATGTGGCCGGTGGCCTGGATGCCTCTATTGCAGTGGAGTACGCCAGTGACACTGGCGCCAGCTTGCGAAGTTACCCCGCACTGGAGTTTATGCAGCGTGTTTTCGATGAGCCCGTTGCTATTCGGTTATGGACGCGGCTGCTGGTAACCTATGCCGGGCTGGTAACGCGGATTGCCGCTGTAGGTGCCAATGAACCGTCCGCAACGCCGGGATTCGAGTCTTATGATGAGGGGCAGGTAATTATTCGGCAGGGCGACGAGGCCGACTATGTCTACCATATGCGTTCTGGCGAGGCGGAGGTGCTGGTAAGTGGCGTGAATGTAGCAAGAATTGGTGAGGGTGAGATTTTCGGCGCAATGGCTGTGCTCACCTGTACCAGTCGCAGTGCCACGGTGCGGGCCCGAACGGCATGTGCTGTAGACAAGGTAGCCAAGGATCAGTTCACAGAGCTGATCAAGAGCAACCCAGCCACGATAAACAGTCTCATGATTGATATGGCAAACTCTATCGTGAATCTAAACGCGCAGCTAGCGGGTTCTAGCGTAAAGGCCAGGGAAGAGCGTCGTCAAGACAAGCAGTAATTGCAGCAATAGTATGGGGTTAGCCATTGTTGCGCGCCCCTTAATCAAGTTTTAACAGGCCGAGAAAAAATGTCTGACAGCCAACAAATCGATAGCGGTGGCACCGAGCAGGTGTCCATGAAAACCTACGCGGAGAAGGCTTACCTGGATTATTCCATGTATGTGATTCTCGACCGTGCCCTGCCCAATGTGGCAGACGGGCTGAAACCGGTGCAACGCCGTATCGTCTACGCAATGAGCGAGCTGGGGCTGAAGTCGTCTGCCAAATTCAAGAAGTCCGCGCGTACCGTGGGCGATGTGATTGGTAAGTTTCATCCCCATGGTGACAGTGCGGCCTATGAGGCCATGGTGCTCATGGCGCAGCAATTCAGTTACCGCTACCCGCTGGTGGATGGGCAAGGCAACTGGGGTTCGCCAGATGACCCCAAGTCATTCGCGGCAATGCGTTATACGGAATCGCGACTCACGTCATACGCCGACGTCCTGCTTGGAGAGTTGGGTCAAGGTACGGTTGACTGGGTGCCTAATTTTGACAGCACCATGGATGAACCTGCGGTGCTACCAGCCCAGGTTCCCAATATATTGTTAAACGGCACGACGGGAATCGCAGTAGGCATGGCGACCGACATTCCTCCACATAACCTGCGAGAGGTCGTCGCGGCGACAATCAAGTTACTGGGATCGCCCAAAGCTACAGTGGCTGATTTGTGTGAGCACGTGCAGGGCCCCGACTT
>JAAENL010000439.1 GCA_024224435.1 Halieaceae bacterium | reverse complement strand
TTGCGAGGGGCATCTCAGCCCGTGCGCGCTCCTCTTCAGCAACGCGAATCTGATCCTGCTCGGCTCGTACGCGCTCCTCCTCAGCAATGCGAACCTGCTCCTGCTCAGCCCGTGCGCGCTCTTCCTCAGCAACGCGAAACTGCTCCTGCTCAGCCCGTGCGCGCTCTTCCTCCGCAATGCGAAGCTGCTTCTGCTCGGCAAACACTCGTTCCGGGTCAGCCAAAGCGTGCGTATCCGCAGGACGGAATGAAATCTCATCTAACTCAGCAGGCGTATCACTCAACTCGGTGAGGTAAGAGAAAGCAGCCTCTATGTCTTCTGTATCTGTCGTTCCCGACACCGCCAGATCGCCAGCAATATCGTCATCAAAATCATCACCAAAAATATCATCAGTGAACCCTTCCGCTGATGCATTCTCCTGCTGAGCCACCCCGTTCATATTGTCCTGATCAGGCAGAGCCACTGTCGGCGTTACACCGACTGGTGCGAAGTCGCTGGCGAACAGGTCGTTCCAGACATCGCCGCTGTCAGTATGCATAAGCCGAATGTGAAGAGATGTCAGCAGATCGTCATCCAGGGCCATCAACGACTCTGGCAGCACCGCGAATATGGCACTAACCGGCTCAAATCCCTCGGCATCACACTGGTTTATCGCAGCTTCATCGATTCCTAGCCGCGCCTCCGCCGCAACTGCATCCGATGCGAACCCCAGTTCTTCCAGGCGCACAACGACAGCCAAGGATACGGCCGCCATGGCGCTACCAAGCGACGGAGTCATTGCCGACGCTTTATCGACAGCGAATCCTTCAAGAGCGGAAAGGTCTTCTTGATAGTCAATGACACCCACCTCCCCGACAGCCGCATCGTCATCCTCAGGCTCTCCCGGCACCAATTTTTCCGCACCTTCCCACTCTGCCTCTTCCAGGGTGCACTGCTCATCCGCCAACAGGTAGCGATCGAAATTATTCTCAGCTTCTGAATCTGGCACGTTCGCGACGTATCCAGGCATATCGTTCTCGATTTTCTGCTCTGTCTCTCGCTCCGCTGCTACATCTCCTGCAGCAACGCCTGTCACCAGTGTCGACGTGGGAATCTCGATATCGCAACGCTCTGTCAATTCATGTGCGAATTTCTCCGGCGCATCGTCAACCACCGTCTCCGGCTGATCGTCTGCAGACAAATACCGGTACAGATCATCTTCTACACTCTCGGCGACAACACCAACAATGCTGTCCTCAACATCCTGTCCGCCATCATTGGCTACAACGTCACTCGCCGGGTCCGCTACCTGTGTTTGCACCGGCGCATCCATCAGCGCACTGACCTCTGGAATCTCCTCGGCTTGCTTAGCGGATGCGTCCCCGGACTCCTCGCCGACCCCACTGGACGACACCGACGCAATCTCTTTTTCACCCACGCTGTCAACAGGCTTGGAGCGTTTGAGCGTGACATACTTTTCACCGATATCGTCTTCATTATCCAGCCCAAGGATATCGGTTCCCTCACGCACCTCCTGTTCGCCCAAGATGCACTGACCCGAACGCTCACGGGAATAGTCGAGTGCCATCAGTTGATCCTGGCCCGCATCTGTAACGTCCTCTCCCGTAGTTTCACTCTCGACGTAGATGTCACCCATCTGGTTTTCTGAAGAAATTACAATTTCCTCATCCACATAATTAGCGATGTCGTCTGCCGCCACATTGCCACGCACCAACGGCCGCGCCGCAACCTCAGACTCATAAGCCGACAGGCCAGTATTCTCGAACTCGCTGTCCTCTAATGTAAACAGTGTTTCCTTGGGCTCCGACAAGTCCATTTCCAGCAACCAGTTCAAGCTTTTTTGCTGGTTATCCTCTTCGGCTTCTCCGGTCAAACTCAGTCCCAGCTTGCTCAAATCTTCTTCCGTATACACGACGTTTCTCCTCCTTAGATCCGTTGCCAGCCCACTATCGCGCGAGAGTTTTCGCGACGGGCTGCAGAGCCTGCAACCCGTCCAGATTGCTCAACAAGCTAGCAACGCCTGGTCGCTCCGAGTCCGACTCTTCGCTCTCGCCTGCGGCCATTTCGAAACAGGCCTTGGTCAGTTCGCGAATACGATCAACGTCTGGACCCGTTTCATCCCCGTAGGACTTGACCAACTCCGGCAAGGCTGCAACCAGCTGATTAACCAACGACTGCACGGATTCATCCGCTTCCAGTTCACCGTCGAGCGACCGGTCCAGCAGATCTTGTGCTGCCCAGCCCAGCTCGCCCAATACGTTTGCGCCCACCGCGCGACCATTACCCTTAAAGGTATGGAAATGTCGGCGAATGTCGCGCAGCACACTTTCGTTCTCGGGATTTTGGAGCCAGTCTGTGGTCAACTCACTGAGCTCTGCGACCATCTCCTCGGATTCTTCGATAAAAACATCGCGGAACTCAGCCGGAATTTCAGCATCCTGCACCTGCGCTGCGGGCGACGCCGACTCATCAGTGGTGACGACATCGACTACACCCCGGCCCGGCGAACTAGTTCCATCCCACTTGTCCAGCTCGGCTGCCCGGTCCTCTGCCAGGGCAATGATAGGGGCTGTATCATCCAGAGGATCAATCAATGAACGCTGCAAGTGCAGCTCAATCTGGGCGAAGGCATCTGCGAAACAACGAAGCGCCTCGTTCTCAGTGACACTATCGATCTCGCTAGCCGAGTGGAGCCAATTGCGGCACTTATCAATCACAGCGCCCTCACGCTGCATACCGGCAAAGTGGAGCGCGCCAGCAATATCGCCCAACAGATCCAGAGATGTATCAAGCGCTTCACGATCACTCATACCTTCCAGCTGGTCGAGGAACTGTAGCGACAACTCATACAAAAGGCTGGTATCTGGCACACCAGAATCCGCATCTCTAACCGCTTGGCGTAATTCAGCATGGCCGTCGTCAAACTTGTTCAGGTATCGCTTCAGAGCGGTGCTAAGATGCAGTATCTCTGCGGCGGTGTCAGGCCTTGCACTCAGCGCAGCCTTGAGCACATTGCGACGCAACATCTCATGCAGATGGTTTTCAACCGCAGCCATTTGCCTGAAGGTAGCAGTAACAACTGTTTCCCTTGCCTCAAAATCCTTTCCCTCATAGCTGCTATGCAGACCGTGCTTCAGCTTATGCTCCAGGTCGAGCTTGACGTCTACAATACCCCTGGACACGGAGCTGACCAGCTCCGGAATATTGTGCGACTTACCGTTTTGATCGGATTGCAGCAACAGCACAAGTTGCGTGCGTACCTTTTCCAGCGCCTCGACATGTTGCATCTGGCCTGCCGCGATTAAACGCTGCTCTGCCAGTTCGATATCCTCCCCCAAGTTATTGTCTCGCGCCTCCGGCGGCAGTCGCAGAATATCCGCAACGTCATTTGTCACAAAGAATTCGGTAATGTTGTCGAGTCTTTTTAGAGCACTTTCCAGTGAAATAATAATAGCGTCACTGTGCACCAATCCACGACTCGCCTCGGTGATGGTATTTTCATCAATGCCGAACGTTTCCCGTATTCGGGTTATGTGTACCGGCATCGATTTACACGATGCAATGTAGTACAACATTTGCATGAGATAGCTGCTGTAATCGATCGACTGGTCCAGCTGATCTCCATTTTCCCGAGCGTATTTAATCGAAAAAGCGCCAGACTTGAATATTTGAGCGATACAATCGTCAGGCTTTATCAGCCCCGCGGCAATCCCCTCGCACAAACCAATCATTGCAAACCAGTAGCGCTCCGCTTCCGTGCCTGCAAATAGTTCCTGCATCTTTCTGGCAACACGTGCCACAGTCTTCATACTCTCCACAATCTTCACGCCACGCAGGGCCTGCTTGGCCATTTCCAGATATAAAGCAAGCATGACGTTGGCGCGACTTTGTATCTCCTCTGCTCCCGCCGTAACCGCATCCCCGGTTATTCCCGCGCGCAAGGGAATCTCTATGGAGAAAAAGAACGCGCCGGAGCGGGGCTTTTCGCCGGACCAGCGACGCAAGTCATTGACAAAGTGCTCCAGTCCGCGACCTGTATCTACTCGAACCGCCTCGGTGTGCTCAAGATAGGCGGGTATAATTTTCAGCGCTTGCATCAAGCCGCCCATCGCCAACTTGCGGCGCTCGTCGACTATTTTCCCCTTGTAGAGAAAGTTGAGACTACGCTCCATTTCGAGTGTCAACATCTCGGCCTTACGCAAGCCTAGCGCTTTGAATGTCGATGTGATCTGGTGCACCGACCACATGCAACGCAGAAGAGCCTGTTTTTGCGTCGGATCGTCCCCGAATTCTACCAAGGCAGATTCAGCTGCATCGGTCTGGCTTTTTATCAGGCCGATGACCCACTTTAGCGCTACGATATCCGGTTTATTAATCACTGGCTCAGCCCCCAGTCTTCTCATGTGCGCAGATATCCGTCCACTGCAAGCGCTGCGCGGTCGAATTCAGCAAGGTGACGTCTGCCCCAGCTCCGAGCACTTTTTGCAGCACCCGCTTAAACACCAGCGGGTGCTCGCTGCCGAGACCACGGTCGCTAACGGCACTTGCAGTATTCATGAAATAGCCTGTACCGGCTTCGACCCTTCGAGAGCCTTCATTTCATTTTCGTCCAGTACTTTTCTGGCACTTTGAATTTTTTTCAAATCCTCGATAGCGGCTAGCGTGCGATCAGTTTCGCTGGCCTCTTCAATCCTGAACTGGCTCAAGCTACGCTCGACCTCAGTCATCGACCGGTTGAGGTTGCTGACACCCTGACGTGTAGTTTCACTGTAGGTACCAATTTCCGCA
This sequence comes from Halieaceae bacterium, assembly GCA_024224435.1. Taxonomy (GTDB): domain Bacteria; phylum Pseudomonadota; class Gammaproteobacteria; order Pseudomonadales; family Halieaceae; genus Marimicrobium. The sequence goes on along the minus strand of JAAENL010000439.1, from coordinate 1,126 downwards.
TTGCGCTCGCGGATAACATCCATAGAGCTATTCATGTGCCGAGAGGTCGTCGCGGACTGACCCGCGGCGTCGTCTACAGACGTAATCAGTTTGGTAATAGCCGATGAACCCGCGTTGATCTCCTCCAGCGAAGCATCCAGACGGTCGATATACTCCAGAATGGCGACCACGGTTCCCACCGTATTCTCCATACTGGCCAGGTTATCTGCTGAAAGATTCTGCAACATACGAACCTGGGAAATAATTTTTCGCCCCTCTTCCTCTGCCTCACGCATCAGATCACCGATAGATTCTGCAATGCCCAGGAACGGGCGCCCATGCTCGCCGGCTTTTTCCGCTTCGATACGGGTATTAATGGCAACAACCGAAATTTTGGTATTGAGTGCCTGAATATATTCCGCTGCTGCGGTCACCGACTGAATAAGCTCCCCCTGACGTTTCGCGGACTTCGACGTTTCCTGCACGGATTCCCGCACATCCACAGATGCTTTCGACATGTCCTTGGTCAACTCATAACCTTGAGTTACCCGTTGACGGTTCCGCTCACAGGTACGGGCAGCCTCCGTCGTGGATTTCTTGATCTCTTCGCTCGTACGCACCATTTCAGTCGCAGCTGTGGTCGATTCGTTAACAGAGTTCGTCAGTTCACGACCCTTCTCCACTTGACCCGCAGAGAGGGAACCAATCTCCGAAATAGACTCGTTAGATACCTCGAACGGCCTCTTTATGTTACGAATAAGTTCACGCTGTCGTTGGGTCGATGCATTGATCTCCCTTGCGATATGCCGTGTAGTGGCATTTCCTTCGGGCACTTTTATCGTCAAGTCACCCTCCGCGATCTTGATGAGCGCGCTGGTGATCTCCGCCACGCCTTTCTCCGTCTGAACCATTCTGCGCCGCATGCCCTGGTACGCAAGCAGTGCAGCTGCCAGAATTACCGGCGCGGCAAACAGCACGACCAGCACGCCGGCTTCCGGCTCCATCATCAATGCGTAAACCACCGCACCGGCGACGCCCAACGTACCCAGTCCCGCAGCAATTACTCCATAACTCGAAAATTCTGTATTCATACCTTTAATCATTTTCTTTCCTCCTTTGAGACGAAGCTCTACCAGCACTGGCGTTG
>JAAENL010000438.1 GCA_024224435.1 Halieaceae bacterium | reverse complement strand
GGTTTGTTGGTCGCTGGTGACAAAAAACGGGACTCCGGTAGCCGATACCAGTGGCGTGTAGTCCAGTTCGCGGCCCCAGTACAACTCGAGTGTGTTGCCTGCGGGGTCCTCAAGTGAGGCAAACTCGGTGACACAGCGACGTTTGGCTTCGTCAGGTGATCCGACCACGACCGAGTGGCCTGCATCCGCCAGCCTGTCGAGAGTGTTCTGCCATGCGTGACGATCTGGGCACTCCAGTCCGGCCGCCAGTAACTTGTCCGTGTCTCCCGGTTCAATCATGAATCGGAAAGGGTGGTCGTCCATGCGCAGGAAGCGCGCGCCATCGGCGTCCTCCCGCGCCGCATCCATTAGTCCCAGCACTCCCGTGCCGAAATCCATCCAGGCGCCAACATCTGCTGATGCAATTCTTAAGTAACCTGCTGCCGAGACTGACATAAATGTACTCCTGCGTGAATTGAAATGGACTTCCGGCCCGCACTCGTATTATGGACTTTTGCCAGGCGGTGGGGGCGCCGGTACCGTATTCTGGCGCGGCTGGTACAAGAATGGCAACCCCCGGCCCACTTTGGACTCAGGCGGCACTGTTGTAGGGGGCGGACAGGCCAAATGATCTGAAATGTCACTTGTACATGATCCATTGTGTCATTGAGTGAGGTCAACGCCTCACTGATACTGGCGTACGTTTTTATTTACCAGGGAGGCATGGGATTGTGTCGCAACCGGAAATCTTAAATCAGGCTTTTGAGCTTGGATTTACCTACACACGTTCGACCGGACCGGTGGTTGGGCGTTTCCTGACAGAGCTCAAAAAACGCAACATTGTTGGTATCAAGGCCAGTGATGGACGGGTCATTGTGCCGCCCATGGAGTACGACCCAGACACCGCCGAGGAGCTCTCGGAGTTTGTCGAAGTAGGGCAGGAGGGTGAAATTATCAGCTTTGCATGGGTCAAGCATCCTCGCGAAGCTCATCCCTCAGAGAGGCCCTTTGCATGGGCAATGATCAAGCTTGATGGTGCCGATGTTCCTATGGTGCATTGGGTTGCCAGTGATAGCGAAGAGTTGGTCTCTACCGGTGCCCGGGTGAAAGCAACCTGGTCTGACGATACCAAGGGTTATATCACCGATATTGCCTGTTTCGAGCTGGTATAGGAGGTAGCGAGCAATGAGCGACGAGAATGAAATGATCACCGGTATCGAAGTGCCTATTTACCTCAAGTACAACTTCACTGCGGGCGCTGCACCGGCCCGTTTTTTGTCCCAGTTGAAGGAGGGAAAGTTAACAGGGCAGAGTAGATCTGATCCTGGGGCCCCGGTTTACGTTCCACCGCGAGGCTCCTGCCCCGCAACAGGTCAACCGACTGACACTGAAGTCGAAGTAGCGGACAAGGCAACTGTGCAGTCGTTTACCATCGTACATATCCCGATCCCGGGCAATCCTATTGAGCCGCCTTTTGTCGTGGCGAACCTGGTTGCGGACGGCGCGAATATTTCGTTTATCCACTTGATGAGCGAGTGCGACAACGAGCAGGTACATATCGGCCAGCGTGTGCAGGCCGTATGGAGGCCCGAAGAAGAATGGGATTATTCCATGGACAATATCAAATATTTCAAACCGATCGATGAGCCAGACGTGCCTGTAGAGCATATTGGAAAGTTACCGGTCACAGGCCTGGAGGCTTAACTAATGAAAGAGATCGCGATTGTTGGCTATCAACAGAGCGACGCAGTGTCTGATGCTGGCGCGCAGAACGAAGTAGAGCTCATAATCCCTGTGCTAAGTCGCATTTTTGAGCAGGTGGGTATCACCAACGCCCAAGACGTCGATTTCGTTTGCTCAGGCAGTTGTGACTACCTGCAAGGCGCAGCATTTGCCTTTGTGTTGGGCGTGGACGCACTGGGTGCAGTCCCGCCCATCAAGGAATCTCACGTCGAGATGGATGCAGCGTGGGCCTTGTATGAATCCGTTCTGAAGATCCGCATGGGCCATGCTGATTCTGCACTCGTCTATGGTTTTGGAAAATCGTCTCCCGGGGAACTGCCGATTGTATTGTCACAGCAGCTTGATCCTTATTATCTTGCGCCGCAGTGGGTGGATACAATCTCGCTGGCAGCGATGCAGGCTCGTATGATGCTGGACCGGGGTCTGATCACCGAGCGCGATATGGCGGAAGTCGTGGCGCGGTCGCGCCGCAATGCGCTTGATAATCCGCATGCCCAGCTCAAGGGCGATGTCACGGCTGACGATATTCTCGCCGAAGAAACCTATCTTTCGCCTTTGCGTCGTTCGGATTGCTGTCCGATTTCTGACGGTGCCAGTGCGATGGTGATCTGCACGGTTGAGAAAGCTAAGGCGTGGGGTAAGCCGTATGCTGTTATTAGCGGTATCGACCATATCATCGAAAGCCATAATCCAGGTATGCGTGATCTCACCGACTCAGTGTCTACTCGAAAGGCGGCAGAAAATGCCGGTATGGGTAAGGGCAAAGTGGATGTGGCAGAGTTGTATGCACCGTTCAGCCATCAGGAATTGATCCTTTCTCGCGCGCTTGGCCTTGGTGACGATACCAATATAAATCCCTCCGGCGGTGTATTGGCCGGCAATCTGATGATGGCCTCTGGGCTGTCCCGGATAGGTGAAGTGTTCAATCGCATCGTGGCCGGTGATGCTGAACGCGGTGTTGCCCACACAACGTCGGGCCCCTGCCTGCAGCACAACCTGGTAGCAGTACTCGATAAAGGGGAGGTAGCATAATGGCTAATTTGGCAGCAGTGGTTGGCATTGGCCAGACCAGTTACACCACCAAGCGCAACGATGTCTCTATCGCGGGCCTGGTGCGTGAAGCAGCGGTCAACGCATTGAATGATGCTGACCTTACATGGGACGATATCGACGCTGTGATCCTCGGCAAGGCGCCGGACATGTTCGAGGGCATTATCATGCCCGAGATCTATTTGACGGATGCGTTGGGCTGTAACGGTAAGCCTATGTTGCGGGTACATACAGCGGGTTCTGTGGGTGGTTCGACTGCTCTTGTGGCGGCCTCTCACGTACAGAGCGGTACTTTCGATCGCGTCCTGACGGTGTCATTTGAAAAGCAGTCAGAGTCCAACGCGATGTGGGCCTTGTCTAACCCGCAGCCGTTTTCAACGCATCTCAATGCGGGGGCCGGCGGTTATTTTGCTCCTATTATTCGTGAGTACATACGCCGCAGTGGCGCGCCGGCTGACGTGGGTATCAAAGTTGCGGTGAAAGATCGTCTGCACGGTGCGCGTAATCCGCTGGCACATCTTCAGTTACCTGAGATTTCCATGGAAGAGGTGGCAGACTCCTTTATGCTTTGGGATCCGATTCGCTATCTTGAGTCTTGCCCTTCATCAGACGGTGCCTGCGCCATGGTAATCGCCAGCGAAGAACTTGCGGATAAAGCGTCTAAACCTCCTGCCTGGATCCGTGGTGTCGCCATGCGCTCCGAGCCTACGATGTACGCGGGTCGCGAGGAGGTGAATCCTCAAGCAGGACGTGATTGTGCTGCGGATGTTTATAAGCAGGCGGGAATCTCTGATCCACGTAAGGATTTAGACGTGGCTGAGGTGTATGTACCGTTTAGTTGGTATGAGCCCATGTGGCTCGAAAACCTTGGGTTTGCTCCGGAGGGAGAGGGCTGGAAGCTTACTATGGAGGGCGCAACTTCGTTAATTGATGGCGGCGATATCCCCTGGAACCCGTCGGGTGGTGTTTTGTCGTCAAATGCTATTGGTGCCTCTGGGATGATTCGGTTTGCGGAAGCCGCGCGTCAGGTGCGCAACGATGCCGGTGATCATCAGGTGCCCGGCGCAAAATTGGCCTTGGGCCACGCGTATGGGGGCGGCGCGCAGTTTTTTGCTATGTGGGTTGTCGGCGCTGAAAAGGCATGACACATGACGCAAGTGTTGACATGTGTGGTGCGTGGTGACGGCACGGGATGGCGTCTGGCACGAAGAAACGTAACCTTGGGGCGGGGGTCACTCGCCCTTTTCTGTTTTCAGTCGAGGCGCAGGCTTAAACGCCTGCACCTTACAGGGAGAATATTACATGGCTAAGCATTGCAATATTGCGGACCTCTTTGAAATGGTCGCGGACAAGGTGCCGGGCCGTTCTGCTCTGGTGTGTGGTGATCAGCGGGCGACATTTGCCGAGTTGGAGCAGCGCGCTAACAAACTCGCTCACTACCTGGCGTCGCGAGGCGTCGGCCCCGGCGATCACGTTGGTCTTTATCTCTACAATTGTAATGAATATCTTGAGGGCATGATGGCGTGCTTCAAGATACGCGCGGTGCCGATCAACGTTAATTATCGTTACGTACAGGAAGAGCTGCTCTATATTTTTGATAATGCCGACATGGTCGCCTGCATACATCATGAGGAGTTTTCGCCGCATATCGCTGAGGTGAAAGGTTCAGCGCCCGACCTGAAGACACTGATCTATGTCAGTGACGAGTCCGGTGAGGATCCCTCGATAATAAATTCCATCGAGTATGAGGCATCAATGTCTGATCAGTCCGATGCGCGTGACTTCGAAGAGCGCGCAGATGACGATCTTTTTCTTCTGTATACCGGCGGTACGACAGGTATGCCCAAAGGCGTGATGTGGCCACACAAGAACCTGTTTTATGCTGCGCTGGGTGGCGGGGGCTGGTTTCACCCTGACGGGCCTATCACCGAGCCGGAGCAGATTGCGGGGCGTATCGGCGACTTTGCGATCGTGGGTATGGCGCTGGCACCGCTCATGCATGGTGCGTGTTGGTGGTACGCTATTATCCAGATGTTAGGCGGGAACTGTGTCGTTCTCAATCCGCAACGTTTACTGGATGGTGCCGAGGTTTGGAATATTGTAGAAAAAGAAAAGGTGAACTCTCTATCGATCGTCG
>JAAENL010000437.1 GCA_024224435.1 Halieaceae bacterium | reverse complement strand
ATTAGGATCAGTATAGCACAAAGCAGCAGGTACGCAATCAAAAAATGCACAGAAAGCACGAACGAGGTATGGCCTGCCTACGGCAAATAGGTCTCCCCCATCAGGTATCGATCCACCTCGCGGGCGGCGCCACGGCCTTCGTTGATCGCCCACACCACCAGGCTCTGCCCGCGGCGCATATCGCCGGCAGCGAAGACGCCTTCGACGCTGGTGGCATAAGCGCCGTATTCTGCCGCCACATTTGAACGCTGGTCTTGCTCCAGGCCCAGTTGCTCAACGAGTGTGTTCTCAGGGCCAAGGAAACCCATGGACAATAACACCAATTGCGCCTGCCATACTCTTTCGGTGCCGGCGATGGGTTTGGGATAGGGGCGTGTGCCATTGTTCCCGGTCACCCATTCCACATCTACCGTGTGCAATTCCTTCACCCGACCCTTTTCGTCGCTCACGAATTTCTGTGTCATGATGCAGTAAATGCGCGGATCACCGCCATCACGGGCGATCGCTTCCTCCTGGCCGTAGTCCACGCGCAAGATCTTGGGCCACTCGGGCCAGGGATTGTCGGGCTGCCGCTGGCGTGGTGGCTCCGGTAGGATTTCGAACTGTGTCAGGGTTTTGCAACCATGGCGGAGCGATGTACCCACACAATCGGTGCCGGTATCGCCACCACCGATGACAATCACATCCAGCCCTTGGGCAGAGATGAAATCGCCGGAGGGTGTAGCGCCGTTGAGCACATTCCTGGTGTTGGCTGTGAGGAACTCCATGGCGAAATGAATGCCATCAAACTCTCGCCCCTCGATGGGCAGGTCGCGCGGTTTGGTGGCGCCGCCACAGAGCACGATAGCATCGAACTCCTCTTTCAATTTCTGCGCTGGCAGGTCCTTGCCCACTTCGGTGTTGGCCACGAATTCCACACCTTCAGCCTCCATCAGATCGATACGACGCTGGACGATGTTTTTATCCAGCTTCATGTTGGGGATGCCATACATGAGTAGGCCGCCGATGCGGTCGGCGCGTTCATAAACTGTGACTTGATGTCCGGCATGGTTGAGCTGGTCGGCGCAAGCTAAGCCGGCCGGTCCAGAGCCCACAACCGCCACTTTCTTCCCGGTGCGATAGCTCGGGGGGCTGGCCTTCACCCAACCCTCGTCAAAACCCCGGTCGACGATCGCGCGCTCGATATTCTTGATAGTGACGGCCGGTTCGAGCATGCCCAAGGTGCAGGATCCTTCACAGGGGGCGGGGCACACGCGTCCGGTGAATTCGGGGAAATTGTTGGTTTTGTGCAGTCGTTCCAACGCCTGTTCCCACAGACCGTGATAGATTAAATCGTTCCATTCAGGGAGGAGATTGTTGATGGGACAGCCGGAAGCCATCCCTCCGATCAGGGTGCCTGTATGGCAGAAGGGTATGCCGCAGTCCATGCAGCGGGCGGCCTGAAGCTGTAAGCGCTCATCCGCGAAGGGCAGGTCAAATTCCTGCCAGTCATCAAGCCGCCCAATAGCGTCTAGTTT
>JAAENL010000436.1 GCA_024224435.1 Halieaceae bacterium | reverse complement strand
CTTCGCAGATTCTTCACAAATCCCCACTTACCTGGTCAGCAAACTAGCCAGGGAACAACTGAAAGTGGTACTCACCGGTGATGGCGGTGATGAACAGATGGCCGGCTATCGTCGCTACCGCAATTGCCTCAAACTCTGGCGAGATGTGCAGCGTGTACCTGGCCCCATACACCCTGCGATGCGGGCTGTGACACGCAGTATGGGAGCAGGCAGCTTGCGCTGGGCCAGCCACTATATCCAACAGGGCAAAACTGCACCGGGCTGGACGCGTAAGCTGGCCAAGATCAGTCAGCGCTCGGAGAACTGGGACGCTAAATCAGTACAGCAGATATTGGCTAACAAATTCAACGGTGGTCTCACAGTTGACCAGTTCGTGGCCGGTGCGCAAGCGCCGCTTACGCCGCTCACTGACCCCGCCTGCTGGCCAGACGTTGAGGACCCACTTCTGGCAATGCTGCATTACGATTACACAGGCTACCTGTCCGATGACATCCTGGTGAAAGTCGACCGGGCCAGCATGGCGGTGGGCCTCGAAGCACGTGCGCCCCTGCTCGATCAACGCGTGCTTGAACTGGTCTGGTCACTGCCGCGAGGCTACCTGTTTGACGGCGAGGTGGGAAAGCGCGTGCTCAGAGACCTCCTGATGCGCTATGTACCCCGCAAGTTGATCGACCGGCCAAAGCGTGGGTTCAGCGTGCCCGTCAAGGAGTGGCTGGTGGGGCCACTGCGGGACTGGGCCGAGGATTTGCTCTCCGAGCAGAGACTCAGGGAACAGGGGATTTTCAAGGTCGGCCGGGTGCGCGAGGCCTGGCAACAGAACCTCCATGGCTGGGCCAATCACTCAGAGTTACTGTGGTCTTTGCTGATGTTTCAGGCCTGGTGGCAAGCACAATCGAGCGCACCCGATCTACTGGTCAAAAATTGACCTAAGTGGGGCAGGGTCCAGCTCACAACGCAGGCAAAGACGCCGCACGATCGACTCACTGCACGCCCTTGCCAGCACTCGCAGAGGACTACAATTTATATAATAAAAACATGGCCTTAGAACGTTAAAGCGCGTCTTGACGCCACGCCCGACCAACCCCTTGAGCGGACTCCTGCTGGCGCTTGCAACGGGATTGTTCCCGCTAGCCAGTGGTATTATTTCCTATAGGTGCCAAAGGCCAAAATGCTACGATTGCTCTGCATCAGATAACCCTTTTCGGAGGGCCTGAACATAGGGTGCCCGCATGTACACATCCATGTACACAGAACAAGCAAGTGGCCCGTAGACATATTTGAATTTAGCCTCATCCCATGCTGTTTGGGGATGTAGAGCAGCTTTTTTTTGCGTAACTTTGCGCCGGCGGATAGAGCGTCGAAAACGAGGTATCTACTTTGACACAGGTTACTGTAAATCCCACGCCTACCCATCACGAGCTGACCTTCCGCCCGGCCGACTTCGCCACTCTGACCGAAGCACTGGATTATGCGGCTCAAGGCGACACCGGATCCAACTTCTACACGGGGCGCGGCGCCATCTATGCCAGCGTGACCTATCGCGAACTGCGCCTCGAAGCCATCGAGCTGGCCCACAAGTTGCTGGGGCTGGGAATGAAGAAAGGCGACCGTGTAGCCTTGGTAGCAGAGACCAATCCAGATTTTATCCGCTTTTTCTATGCCAGCCAGTATGCGGGACTGATACCGGTAGCCCTGCCCGCCTCCGTGAAAGTAGGCGCTCACTGCGCATACGTTGCACAGCTGAAACAACTGCTCCAGGCCAGTGATGCCGTCATCGGTGTCGCCTCTGAGGGGTACCTCCCATTCCTGCAAGAAGCTAGCGAAGACCTCGACATGCGCATGGTTGCCATGCCAGAGACGTTCCACGCCCTGCCACACAGCGACCAAACGCTGCCGGCAGTCACTCCCGACGATATTTCATACATTCAGTACACCTCCGGAAGCACGCGCTTCCCACGCGGCGTCGTCATCAAGCACCGCACGGCATTGGCCAATCTCAAAGCTATCATCGCTGATGGACTCAAAATGAATGGCGACGACCGCATGATGTCCTGGTTGCCTTTCTACCACGATATGGGCCTGGTCGGTTTTGTGCTGGTACCCCTGTGCGCTCAAGTCTCCATTGATTATCTCGATACGCGCGAATTCGCCATGCGCCCGCGCCAATGGCTGAGCCTGATGACAAAAACCAGAGCAACCATCTCCTTCGCACCCTCTTTCGGCTACGATTTGTGCGCTCGGCGGGTACGCAGCAAGGACGTCGAGACTTACGATTTGAGCAACTGGCGCGTTGCAGGTATCGGCGCCGAGATGATTCGCCCGCAGACTTTGGAGTACTTCGCCGAAATGATGGAGCCAGCCGGCTTTGATCGCCGCGCCTTCCTCGCCTGCTACGGCATGGCCGAGTGCACGTTAGCGATCAGCTTCTCTCCCTTGTGGACGGGCTTTACTACTCATCACATCGATGCAGATCACCTCTCGGAACACCATGAGGCTGTGCTGCTCGATCAGAACGATACCCAGGGACGCGGCCGTCACTTCGTCAACTGCGGTATCCCGCTACCCAATTTCGAAGTGCAGATACGCGATGATGACAAAGTGCTTGGCGACTGGCAGAGCGGTGTTATCTACCTACGCGGCCCCAGCGTCATGAACGGCTACTTCAACCTTGCGGAAGAAACCAGTCACGCTCTGTGCGAAGACGGCTGGCTGAACACCGGTGATATCGGCTATCTGGTGGACGGCGTACTGACCATTACGGGCCGCAAGAAAGACCTCATTATCGTCCATGGCCGCAATATCTGGCCGCAGGATCTGGAACATATCGCCGAGACGCAGACCGAAGTGCGCGCCGGTGATGCCGTGGCCTTCTCCGCTCCGGACAGCGAGAGCCAGGAGCTGTGCGTGCTCATGGTTCAGTGCCGCCTGTCTGATCCGGTGAAGCGCAACAACCTCATACGCCGACTCACTGCGCTGGTGCGCATGGAAATGAGCCTCGACTGTTACGTGGAACTGGTCCCCATTCATTCCTTGCCCCGAACTTCCTCGGGCAAGCTTTCGCGCGCCAAAGCACGCCTCGATTTCATCAACAGCAACGACTTGGATAAGCTCGATGCCGCTGCCGAGGAAGTCCGCTTGAGGGTGGCTTCAGCCTGATCGCCCCGGGACAGCGGGTCGCCGTTACCGGCGCCACAGGATTTATCGGTCACTCCCTGTGCAAGCAATTGCTCTCACAGGGTTTTGCCGTGCGTATTCTGGCACGCAGCCCGATGCGAGCAGCCGAACTGGAAAGCCTGGGCGCCACCGTCGTGCAGGGCGACCTGGACAACTCGGAGGCGCTGGTGTCTCTAATATCAGGCTGTAGTGCCATCATTCACGGAGCCGGAGTCGTTCGCGGCAACTCCCAAGCCGACTTCGACAAGGTCAACGTCCAGGGTACGGAAAATCTGGTTTCTGCCATCTATGCTTCGGGGCAGTCACCAAGGCTCCTCTTGCTGTCTTCCCTCGTCGCCCGGGAACCCAACCTGTCCTGGTATTCCCGCAGCAAGCACGGCGGTGAGCAAGCCCTGCTGCGAGCCCCATCCCTCGACTGGGTGATTCTGCGCCCCCCCGCCGTTTACGGGCCCGGCGACCAGGAAATGCTGCCCATCTTCCAATTGATGCGTCGCGGCATTGCGCTGGTACCGGGTTCTCCTGACGCGCGGATTTCGCTGATCCATGTTACAGACCTGGTGTGCGCGATCATTGCTTGCCTGCAGAGCACAAATACCCGCGGCTTGACACTGTCTCTGGACGATGGCAAGTCGGGTGGCTACAGCTGGCGCGAAATGTCCGACATTGCCGCTGACCTTTGGTCGCGCAAGATTCGGCTATGGCGCGTCCCGCAAGTGCTGCTAAACAGTGTCGCCGTAATCAACACCCGTATGGCGAGAATCACGGGGCGTGCGCCCATGCTCACTCCCCCAAAATTGCGCGAACTGCGTCACGAAGATTGGGTTGTAGAGAATACGCAAATCCAGCGGGCGACCGGCTGGGAGCCGAACATCCAGCTTAAAGGTGGATTGAATGAGCTGGGGATTTAGCGAACTGTGGAATAATCCGGTCGCAATTTTTAACGTATAATGTGCCACTGTACTCAATGCTGTTGAAAGGGTCCCTCGTTCTTGTCAGACTTCATCATTGGCAGTCCCCTGCGCAAGTGGGCTCGCGACCATCGTCTTCTGCGCGATGTCCTATGGCGCATCGATTTCGTGTTGTTCTGGACTCTAACGAGACTGGCCAAAGCGCTGCCCGCGGACGTCGCCTCAGGCCTGGGCCATTTGGTCGGCCACTGCGTGTATCCTTTCCTTGGCAAAAAATCCGCCATTGTTCGCACCAATCTGCGCACGGCGTTTCCCGAGAAAAGCAGCGGCGAGATCAATCGCCTGGTGCGCCGGTCATGGAGCCGTGTTGGCCGGGTGTTGATGGAATACCCCCACCTGGGGACTATTCTGGAAGACGACACCAGGCTGACCATCGATATTCGCGAACCCATCGAGACCTATAACAACCCCAGCCGGCCCTGCGTTATAGTGACCGCACACCAGAGCAACTGGGAGTTGGTATGTTGCGCCATGGCCCGCATGGAAATACCCAATGCCAGCCTTTACTCGCCCCCGACCAATCCGCTGCTGGATCGGCTGCTTATGGCGCAACGCAGGGCTCTTAATTGCGAGCTTCTGCCCCGGGACCAGGCCGCCCGCAAGCTGTTACAGGCCCTTAAAAAAGGCCGCACCGCAGCTATGGTAATGGATCGGCGTTTAAACGAGGGGGCGCCCATTGCATTTTTCGGGCACCAAAAACCCTCTACCCTGCTGCCGGCGCGTCTGGCGCTAAAATTTGGCTGTGATTTAGTGCCCGTGCAGATAGTGCGGCGCGAAAATGCCCACTTCGACGCTATTTTTCACCCCCCTGTAAAGCCCATTAACACAGGGGAAGACGAGGCCATGCAGGCGATCAACATGACTCAGCAGGTTCACCAGCAATTTGAGACCTGGATACGTCAGGTGCCCGAAGACTGGTTCTGCTCGAAACGAATCTGGCCAAAGGGTAAAATAGTATCCGAATCTGGCCAAAACGGTGGCAACCACTATGGAATCTGAAAAGCCCTACCAATCAATTCGGTTGTTCGATAACGAACTGCTCGAACGGCTGTCACATGTCCATCCGATTGTGCCACTGCTACTTTGGGCACCACTGGCGTGCTGGCTTATCTGGCGCGGATTTTACGTCTACCAGCTGCCACTCGTGCCATTAATAGCCGTTGGGCTTGCAGGCCTGCTTGCCTGGACACTGAGCGAGTACATGCTGCACCGTTTCGTTTTTCACTTCAAAGCCAACAGCAAAGCGGGTAAATGGTTTGTCTACCTTTTTCACGGTAATCACCACGACGACCCCAAAGACAAGTCGCGCCTCGTTATGCCACCGGCGGGTGCGATCCCCATTATGGCACTGCTCTATCTACTGTTCGGACTGGTCGTGCCACAACCCTGGCTACAACCGTTCTGTGGTGCATTTATTATCGGCTACCTGATTTACGACTACATACACTATTCTACCCACCACTTTCCCATGAAGAACCCGGTGGCGCGGTTCCTCAAGCATTATCACCTGAAACACCACCATTCCGGTGAGGGTGGACGCTACGGCGTGAGCTCTCCACTGTGGGACCGGGTATTCAGGACCGACCCAAACCGGGACTGAGCACGCCACGGTGCCGGAATTTTACCTCATACCCAAACGACTGGCGCGCAAATCGCCGCGTCTTACCTCCATGGTACAGTCGGTGGAGGCCGTTTCCTTCCGCGCAATTTTCTGGTTGATGCGTCGTCTGAGTGTTGAAAACGCCTTGCGCCTGTCCGGCTTCACCTTCGGGCTTATCGGCCCACTAACCGACAAGGCGAGCAAGGCGAGGGAAAACCTTGCTATCGCCTTCCCTGCCGAATCGGACGAGTGGCGGAGAAAAACCACACGCAAAATCTTCAATCACCTAGGTCGCTCAGCGGTAGAACTGATCAAACTGGAACAGATTTGGGAGGAGCGCGAGAAACGCGTCGAACTGGTGTTTGAACCGGGGGCACGGGAACACATGGCCAGCAAGCGGCCCACGATTTACGTGACAGCACACGTGGGTGCCTGGCAGGTGGCCACGCTGGTCACTCGCGAATTTGCCATCGATATCAGCGCCATCTACGCCCCCGAATCGAACCCAATAATGAGTGACGTGATGATGAGTTTACGCCACTCTCTCGGCGATCATCTGATACCCACCGATGCGGGCCCACGACCGCTGATTCAGACCTTAAAAAACGGCGGCAGCATTGTCATGGCCATGGACACTCGGCCGGAAACAGGGAAGTTAATTCCTTTTTTCGGGCGGGACGCCCTGACCAGCACAAGCCCCGCCGGACTGGCACTTCGCACTAACTCCACTCTGCTAGTGGCGAGGGCAGAACGACTCCCCGGTGCAAAATACCGCATCACCGTCTGCACACCGCTGACCAGCCCGATTCCAGACGCGCCGGTGAAAGAGCAGTCAGTAGCGCTTACTGCGATGGTCCACGAGTATTTTGAAGAGTGGATCAGGGAGTATCCTGAGCAATGGGTTTGTCTGAAGCGACGCTGGCCGAAAGCACACAAGCTATAGCAAACCGCTAATGCACGGCAGTAACGCTCGGCATAACGCCCCCTATATTCCTGACCCAATCGCTTTTCCCTACCCGGCCAATCGGATAACATACAGCCAAACATTGACAGCGCGGCCCTGCCAGACGGCCACGGCGCCGCGGAGCACTACTCATTTCCTCCAGTGACAACAATCGAACGCGCCTCTGGCTGACATCACCCCATTTCTATCCAACCTATGGCGGCGCGCAAAACCGTTATCGCAGCTATATTCCCGGCCTGCTGCAGCGCAATCTCGACGTGCAGATAATGACGGGGACGCCCCAAATACAGGAACGAAGCGAATCGGATGCCAATGCCAATTGGTATACTGCATCGCCTGGAGAGTGGGTGGAAAGCACCCTGTTGGACGGTGCGCCTCTCGAGCGCATCCGCCTTCCCGACAAAAAAAACGCCGCTCGAACCAGCATTTACTACTCCGGGCTGCTCGAGGTGTGCCAGCGCGCGGCAGAAGGTCCCGTAGTCGCCCAACTGCTAACCAACATGAGGCCTCAGGCCCTGCCCTGGATCGAGCAATTGAAAGCTGCCGGGGTCGCCTCGCTTTACTCTGTGTCACAGTTCCCAACGTGGCAACAGAAACCACTGAAGCGTATTTTACGAACCAGGGGCTATCGCGAGGTTTATAACGCCTTTGATGCACTGGTCACCAACAGTGAAGCGATTAAGCAGTTCTTACGCGACATAGGGGTCACCAGCCGCATCGAGTATATTCCCAACGGCGTTAACTTGGGCCGATTCCACCCTCCCCGTTCCACGCAAGACATTGAGGCGCGGGAAGCGCTGCGAGCAAAGCTGGGGATACGCGAGGGTCACAAGGTCATCGCAGCAGTGGGCGCGGTGATGCCACGTAAAGGGCAAGACAAGATACTCGGCGCCTGGCGACGTATCCTGCCGCAACTGCCCGATACCGATCTGCTGTTCGTCGGACCCCGCTCGGACATACACGATCCCAAGCTCAAGGATTTCGGTGAGGAAATTCACCACCTGATATCCACTTCCGCAGCACCGGAGCAGGTGCACTTTACAGGCATCGTCGATGACGTAGACAACTATTTGCGCGCGGCAGATCTATTAATCCTCGCCTCCGGGCGAGAGGGCACACCAAACTCCGTACTCGAAGGCATGGCGACGGGCCTGCCTTGCCTGGTAACTCCCTTTCTCGGGCTATCTGAGGGGATTGGACGTGCTGACCAGCACTACCGGCTGGTCGATAGGGAAGAGGAAGCCATTGCTGCCGCGTTAACGGAAACCCTGCAGGACACATCCCGCGGTCAATCACTGGCGCAGAATGGCCTTCGCTACGCGATCGAACAGGTGGACCAGGAGAAAACCCTCGACCGCTACGCGGCGCTGTACGAAGAGTTAGCAGCGCAACATTATAGCGCCAGTTAATAGAGAGACGTGGTGAGGAGGATACCGTTGCGTGACCTCAGCAGGCGCGCATTCGATCGAATCAGTACATCAAACGTTCCTTCTCCGTCACAAGCGGTGCGCCGGTCAGCAGTCGCTTGAGTCGTTTCTTCGCTCTGTGCACAGGGCGGTATTCCTCGAACACCACGATGAAGACTTTGCGGAAGTAATTTTCCGGGCAGTTTATGCGGCGCACGCCGTGCCAGGAATTGCCGCGCCGCCCGAAAATCAGGCTGCGGTTGTCGCGGGTCTGCGCCGGATAAGCCGCGTCGAAATCCCCAAAGCCCGGCGCGTTATCCGGGCTGATGCGGCCCCCATCATCCAGAATGACGGTCTCGCCGCCCCAGTCCCAATGCCAGTCGCTCTCGGTGTTCAGGTAAAAAATCTGGGAGCCGATCTTGCCTTTAGAATCGCAGTGGGGGCTTACCTCTCCCCCGTCAGGCGTGAAGTGCCAGTGAAAGCGGAACCGTACTTCTTTCACCTTCAGTAGGCGACAGACCAACGAGCGGTAGCCATCGTCGCACAGCTCCTCGATAAAATCTCGCCACTGGGGAGCGATCTCCATACCTCTTTCATAATCGAGCACGTAGCGATCATGGCTGCCCTGGCCATGCTTGCGCTGCTTACCGAAAAAACCACGAAACTGGTCCATCTCGGGCATATTACGCAGCAAGTCGTCGAATCGCTCTGGACGGATGAAGGCCTGGGGATTAATCCACGGGTAGGGTTTTTGCGCCCGGAACTGGGCCGTATCAATCGCATCCAGCACATCGGCATTGAGGTAGGACATGAATCTTCACGTTACTGACATTGCTCAGACGCGCAGTATACGTCGCCAGGGGGCAAGGTGACAGCCACGCAGCCTTTACCGCGGCGCTTTAATCAGGGCCTTCGGGAGCCGCATCGCCTCCAATATACGGCAGGGCATCAGGCGAGTGCCAGCGACCCTTTCAGTAAGCCCCCCGCACGGCTGCGAGCATTGGCACAAGACAGCGCGGCTCCACTAATGCGCGCAGTGCGCAAATCGCCAAAGGGCGAGCCCAGTCCGCTATTGACGATAAGGGCCACGGATAAGCCGCGCTCCGGGTCTGCCCAGGCACCCGAGCCGCCGAAGCCGAAGTGTCCAAAGGCCTGCCGTGGAAAACCTCGGGTGGTGGCCACTCCGTGGTATCCCAGTCTCCAGCGCATATCAAAGGGTATGACCGACAAGCGGCCCGTGGGGCGTTGCAGGGTCGTGGCCTCCTCAAGGGCGCCTGTCGACAGCAGGCGCACACCCTCGAATTCACCGCCATTGGCCAGCGTCGCATACATTTTTGCGAGGGAGCGTGCGGTGAAAAGCCCGTTAGCGGCGGGAATCGCCGCACGCAGCGCTTCCGGTGAACCGAAATCAAAATCACTTACACCCCGCGGTGCCAGCGCGTCAAAAATACTGGAAAGGTCCGAGTCCAGACCAATATGCCCCAGCGCCTTGCTGAGGCCCGACGCACCTTTTTCCAGCTTGTCGCCCAGCGACGTTTGCGCCAGTCGCCGGGTAACATCCGGAAACAAGAGTTGCGCTGCACGTGGCAGCTCGCGCTGTGGTGTGCCAATGTACAGGCCATCCAGCTTCAGGGGCCGGGCAATCTCCTGCTGCACCAGGGTAGAAAATTTCTTACCGGTTACCCGCTGAATTATCTCACCCACGAGGAAGCCGAACGTCAGCCCGTGGTAGCCCGTGCGTTTACCCGGAGCGTGTGCGGGCTTGGTCGCCTCAATCGCGCCGATCATATACTTCCAGTCGAGCATCCGATCGACGTGGTCGATCATCTGACGAATATGATAAAGACCTGACTGGTGGGACAAAACCTGCCGCACAGTGATACGGGATTTACCCGCCTGGCCGAACTCTGGCCAGTAGGTAGCTACTCGCTCATCATAATCAATCAAGCCCCGGTCGGCGAAAATATGCAGCAGCGTGGCGGCCACACCCTTCGTGGTGGAGAAACTCGGGGCCATCGTATCGCGGGTCCACAAGCTGTCCTCGTCATCCCGATAGCCACCCCATAAATCCACCACGGGCTCGCCTCTATGATAAACACAGACCGCTGCGCCGCCAGGATAGTTCTGCAGCATATGGCGCAGGGTGTCACCGACGGGGACGAAATCCGGATGTACCATTCCATCAAAGTTGAGTGGCTGCTTCTTTTTCAAACCCAATAGCATAGTGCCCCCACGCGCATTGTGTCTAAGTTGGAATGTACCTGCATTACTCATGACAGAACATAACACAGTTAAACGATTAGAAAACATCCCTCATTTACCACAACTATCGCTGATCACGACAGCTACGAGAGCGACATCACGCCCCGCTGCTCAAGTCGTCAGCAGGCGGGCGCCGCCATACCCAGACCAATATTGACTCCCTAAAGAAATAGCACCACGCCCGTCTGCGTGACAACACCCTTCGTGGCCGAGTCAAATCTCTACACTAGTTCGGTGGACGGGCGAATAAAGCAGAACAGCGGACGGCTCTGAAGCGCAGCGCTACGTCGACTCCGGGAGGCGTTGCAGAGACTGGTAAGAAGCGGGCCGCAAAAGATCCGCAAGGCAGCAAAAACCTTCGATGCGCCATCAGGGCCCGATGACAAAAAACTTGACGTTAATTGAGAACCCGATAGCCGCGACCGCCCAGGCATCGCTTGACGACCTCTACCTCACTGCGCTCACCTTCGCTCGCGCCCCGCGCACCGCCGCCGACCGCGCCAACACCGGCACCCCGAGCGGCCCCATCAACACCACCGGTGATCGCTCCGATAAGCCCACCCACAAGCGCGCCCGATCCAGCACCCTTGGCCGTCTTTTCATTCGTCTTGACTTCACTGGCATAGGTCCGACACTCGGCCAGATCCTGATTATAGGCGTTCATATTTACGCCTTTCTGGTCGATGATGATTTCGTCCGTAGTCGTACAGGCCGACAACAGACACATTACCGCAATAGCACCGCCTACAGCTTTCATACTCACACCCCGCGCGCCAGGCGCTTTTTTACCCGAAACCTTTTAGCAGGCTAGCACGACCTGCAAGCAATTGCTCTTCGGGACTCAATAAATTTTGCGGTCTGGATTCATCACGCCGGCGTCCACAGGACGCGCCCTGCTGCGCGCATAATTATCGGGTCTGTACCGTGCAGCGAGAACATAGAAAAGCACTGTTGGCACCGCCATCACACACCATCGAAAGCGCACGGTGCCGCTCATCGTCACCAAAATAGTTGGCATAACGATTCAACGCAGGCGCAGCGCGAGTGGCGTGTCGCTGGGACCCGTTTCTACCCTGGCAAACCCCTGCAGAATCACCAGAAATCGGTTACTCAAAGCAACGAAAAGTTAAACCCATGTGAGTCTGGACTGGCTATAACCAGCGATATGCAAACTTATGGCAGAATGTTCCCCAACCGGCGCAGCAAGTGTGCTCACAGATCACACCATTCTCAGTTATGGTCGTAATGACAATACCGATCGTCCCGGTTAATGCGCATGACCAGGGCGTCAAAAAAGACAATGGGAGCAATATTATGAAAAACTCGCAGTGGGAAAATCTGACGCTTTCTCGTCAAGGCCGCGTACTGGAAGTCGCCTTTCAGGGCTCCAACAAGTTGAACAGCCTGAACAATGCGCTCATGCGGGAACTGACCGAGTTGGCCCAGCAGCTGCAGTTCGACAGCGAACTGAGTGCCATAATACTCACCGGCACGGCTGCAACTTTTAGCGCGGGCATGGACCTTCGCGATCCGGAGTCGGCAAATGCCCGCAACATGACAATTGCAGAGCAACGCCAACTCGTCAAGGTAGGGCCGGCCATGTGTGCGGCCTGGGAAGCACTGGAGCCAGTGACCATCGCCGCTATTGAGGGCTGGTGTATAGGAGGCGGCACGGCCCTAGCGGTGGCCTGTGACTGGCGAGTGGCAGCGCAAGATGCTTCTTTCTACGTGCCGGAATTAAAATTGGGTATGAATATGAGCTGGCAGAGCGTACCGCGCTTTTCACACCTTATCGGCCCCGCAAAAACGAAGCAGCTACTGATACTGGCTGAACCACTGAGTGCAGGGGCGGCGGAGCAATGGGGCCTGTGCGACTATGTCACTCCACCTGGGGACGCTCTGGCAAAAGCGCAGGCACTCGCGGAGCAGGTCGCGTCAATGCCGCCTGTGCCGGTGCGCATGGCAAAGAGGGCTATCAACAGCAGTGTCGGCGCGCTGGACAACGCCGTAAGCTTTATGGATGCGGACCAGTTCCTGCTAGCCCAAAACAGTGAAGATGCACTGGAGGGCATGCGCGCCTTTTTCGAGAAACGCGCGCCGCATTTCAAGGGTAACTGATGCGAGCTGTGTAGCAAACACAGTCCAGAATAATCAGCGATATCCTCCACCCTGCAGGGCAATACGCGAAGGCGGCAACCCCCAGCCCTGGGCATGGGCCGCCTCTTCTCGAAGCCGCTCAGGGCCACCCAACAATTGCCGGTTGCAACCGATACGCTTAAACCAGTAGTGCAGGCCCAGCAGTTCTGTGAAACCCATACCGCCGTGCACCTCGGTAGCAGTGCGTGCAATAAAGCTACCCGTTTCCGACAGGTGCGCTTTGGCGTGACACGCAATCATCACATGGTCGGCGGGCGCAGCATCAAAGGCATGGGCGGCATACCACAGCAGCGCACGACAGGGTTCAAGCTCTGCCGCCATTTCCGCACACAGATGCTTCACTGCCTGGAACGAGCCGATCAGGCGTCCAAATTGCTGCCGCTCACCGGCATAAGCGACCGCTTTGTCAAGCATGGACTGGGCGGCACCCAGTGTGTCCGCGGCGTGCAAGATGCGTCCCGCTGAGAGCAGGCGTGAAGCCACGTCACCCACCGCCGCCGAGAGCAACTCCGGCTGTACCTCTTGCAAATTTACCTGCCAGTGACACCGGGTATCATCGATAGTCCGCAGCGCCACCCACTCAAGACCGACCGCCTCCCGAGGAATAGCGTAGAGGTCACCTTCATCACAGCTGCAAATCAATAACTGTGCATCTGGCGCACCCTCTACCAGCAACAAGCGGCCACTCAGCAAGCCCTGACGTGATGTGAGTACCGCGCCCTCACGCACCCCGCCTGCATCGGACAAGCCGACCGCAACCTGCAAATTACCCTCGACAATTGCGGGCAACCATTGCTCCTTCTGTGCCTCGCTGCCGGCGAGCACAAGCGCCACTGTCGCTAACACGGCCGTCGGCGCATAGGCAGCAGGCACAACGCGTGAACCCAGTAACTCCTGCACCAAGACCGCATCCAGCAAGGATAGGCCAAGACCGCCGTAGGCTTCTGGCACCAGCAGGCCGGTTAAACCCATGTCGACCATTCCCTGCCAAATTTCGACATCATGCACCGGCCCCTCGGCTAGTGCTGCGCGAAGCTTTTCAACACTGGTCACGTCATCGAGATAGGCCGCGAAGCTTTCCTGCATCGCGCGTTGCTGCTCATTCAAGCCAAACTCCATCAGGCAGCGCCTCCCTGAACGCGCTTCGGCTCTCGGGGCATACCCAGACCGCGCTCCGCAATAATATTTTTCTGAATCTGTGCCGTTCCACCACCGATGATTAGCCCAAGATCAAACATGAATTTACGCTGCCATTCACCATGGCGCCGCACATGCGGACTGTCGTTGTACAAAATGCCCAATTCACCCATCGCATCGATCGCCAACGCCGCGAGCTGATGATTAAGCTCGCAGCCCTGCAGCTTCACGATCAGGCGCGCCATCACGATCATCTCGCCACGAAGACCGGCGCTCAACAACCGCATACCGTTGTACTGCATGGCCAATGCCCTGCCCTGCAAACGCAGCAAGCGATCGCGCAACTGGGGGTTTTCCATCAGGCTAACACCGTCCACGGTTTCCTCCTGCATTAGCGTAGCAAGATCGTTCACCCGCCGACCCGCCTCGTTGGGGTCTCCCAACATACCGCGCTCAAACGTCAGCGTTGTGTTCGCCACCTTCCAACCCTCACCCCGGGCACCCACCATGCTACCTTGTGGAACACGCACATCACTGAAAAATACTTCATTAAACTCTGCGTGGCCCGTCATCGTTTTCAGCGGTCGTACCTCTATGCCCGGGGTATCCATGGGAAACAGGAGATAACTGATGCCCCGGTGCTTGGGAGCATCGGGCTCGGTACGCACGAGGCAGAACATCATATCCGCCTGCTGCGCAGTACTGGTCCAGATTTTCTGGCCGTTTATCAGGAAATCACCGCCATCCTCCACCGCATGAGTGCGGAGGCTGGCAAGATCTGAACCCGCTCCAGGCTCCGAGTAACCCTGACACCACAGCATTTCGCCGCGCAGGGTGGCCGCGACGTATCGTTGTTTCTGTTCTTCTGTGCCCAATTGCAGCAACGTGGGCACCAGCATGGAAACGCCTTGCCCCGCCAACGCGCGAGGTGCACGCACACGAGCAAACTCCACGGCGACAATATGTGACTTCAGCGGATCCATATCACCGCCGTATCCACCGTATTTTTTAGGTATGCTGCGCGCTGTGTAGCCGCGCTCGATCAGCAGCGCCTGCCACGCTTTGTACTCTTCCGGGATGCGGTCAAGTGACTGATAGGAGGGCCAATCGGAGCGAGAGGCCTCGAGGAAGTCCCGTACCTCCTGTCGGAATGCTTCGTACTCAGGCGTGTAAGCGAGATCCATAAACGTACTCTTCTGACATAAAAAACGGTTCGCATAATCACTGGAGACCGGACTGCGACGCAATCGCTCTGCCTTTGCTTTCTGCGAGAATAGAATAGCTAGCTGGCTGAGGGACATCAACGCCTGTTATCACGCCGCAGTCACTAGCAGTCATAAAACGTTCGCCACTCCCTCTTCTGAGGTGGTGTATACCAGGTCAAAACCCCGTGATAGGCTGGCCGCCATTCCCCGGAGGTACCATGCGGCCCAAGCTGGCGTTCGCTTTTATTTTTGTCACCGTGCTGCTGGATTCTATTGGCTTCGGCATTATTATGCCCGTTGTACCCCACCTCATCATGGACATTACCGGCGATGGACTGACCGATGCAGCGCGTATCGCAGGCCTGCTCATGTTCACCTTTGCGGCCATGCAGTTTATCGCGTCACCGGTCATGGGAAATCTGTCTGACCGTTACGGCCGGCGACCGATTCTTTTATTTTCACTGCTGGCAATGGGGTGCAACTTCCTGCTAATGGGCTGGGCCCCAACACTGATATGGCTGTTTGTCGGGCGCATGATTTCCGGTGTATCAGCGTCTACCTATGGTACCGCCAACGCCTATATAGCGGACACGTTCCCCCCGGAAAAACGCGCGCAGTATTTCGCTTTGCTGGGCGCAGGATTCGGCGTGGGCTTCATTGTCGGCCCCGCTATCGGTGGCTTTCTCGGTGAATATGGGCCTCGCACACCCTTCTTCGCCGCAGCCGGTCTCACTTTTGTTAACGTGGTTTACGGTTTCTTTGTGCTGCCGGAATCACTCAAACCTGAGAATCGTCGCGCTTTTCATCTTGCACGCGCCAATCCACTTGCTGCGATCCGGCAGCTTTGGCAATACCCCGTCGTTGTCATGCTTCTGTTTGTCTCTTTTTTCTACAGCCTTGGCCACTTCGCGCTACCCAGTGTTTGGGCTTTTTTCACCATTGAAAAATTTCAATGGACACCTCGCGACATCGGTATTTCTCTGAGCGCGGTGGGTGTTGCCATGATCTTCGTTCAGGCATACCTCATTCGATTGGTGCTGCCTTTATGGGGTCCAATGAGGACCGCCATCGTCGGGCTGATCGCCACCTCCATCAGTTTTTTTGGTTATGCTTTTATACCCTTCGCCTGGATGATGTACGTGGTCATTGCTATCGGTGCCTTACAGGGATTCGTAATGCCATCGATACAAAGCATGATGTCCGGGCGCGTTCCTGCCAACGCGCAAGGTGAGCTACAGGGCGCGATTGGCAGCTTGAGCGGACTGGTGGCGATAATTAGCCCGCCGCTTATGACTGAATTGTTCGTCTACTTCAGTAGCTCAAAAGCGCCAATATATTTCCCTGGCGCGCCGTTTTTCGCGGCGGCAATTTTGACGCTACTAGCGCTGCTCTTATTAGTGAGGGTCAGGAAAAAAATAGGAGGCGCGTGAGCGATGCGGGCCCCTTGGTATGACGAACTATGGGCAATCGTTAAAAAGGATTCACTACTTCGGTTCTGACACACTCGCTACAGATTGGAATCAACTTCATTGTAAACGGCAGCGTCTAAACCAAGCGTACCGATTCTATAATCTTCGGAAGTTGGTATCACCACTGTGTCACCGTCAAAGCTCTCATCGAGCACGGAAACTTCATAGCGCAGAAGAGTTCGTGAAAAGTATTCTGCAGCTAAGACTCGATCAATTCTAATCAGGGTGCCAATGCTCAATGATTTAGAGAATACAACTTCTGGCCCGGCAATAGCCTCAGACCTAAGCTCGATATAATCTATTGGCCCCTCTGGATTTAGGCTTTCGTTGATGCCATAGGCTATCAGTGGCATCCTGAGTTCCAGTCGCTTTCCGACGATACTGTTGTACGGAGTCATCTCGCTTTTATCTTCATACCGCGCCTGGCATCCAGCTAGAGCAAACATGATGAT
>JAAENL010000435.1 GCA_024224435.1 Halieaceae bacterium | reverse complement strand
CGTGGCACTGGAACTGGGCATGAACTTCATAGACACCTCGCCCTTTTATGGGCGCGGCATGAGCGAAGTGTTGCTCGGGCAGGTGCTGCGCGATTTACCCCGGGAGGAATTCATCCTCGGCAGCAAGCTTGGTCGCTATGATCTGGAGCATTTTGATTTCTCCGCCAAGCGCGTGGCTGAGAGCATCGACGTCAGCCTACAACGGATGGGGGTGGATCATCTCGACATCATTCTCTGCCACGACATCGAGTTTGTGGAGATGCAGCAGATTGTTAATGAGACTCTTCCGGCGATTCAAAAAATCCGCGACACAGGTAAAGTGCGATACATTGGTTTCTCTGGCTATCCGATGAAAGTTTTCCCGTTCATCATGGACCAGATCGATGTGGACGTTGTGTTGTCCTATAACAACTACCACTTGCAGAATACGCGCTTCGCTAATCTGTTTCCCTACCTCAATGAAAAGGGCGTAGGCATCATGAATGCCGGCCCCTTCTGCGCGCGTCTGCTGACCAATGCCGCCTTGCCCAAATGGCACAAGGAACCTGAGGAAGTGCGTGTGGCCTGCAAAAAGGCCGCTGATCATTGTTCGGCCAAGGGCGTGGACATCGCACAATTGGCCGTGCAGTTTTGCGTGGCGCAAAAAGACATCGCGACCACGATCGCCGGCAGTGCGAATCCGGATAATGTCCGCAACTGGGCCAAGTGGGCTGAGAGCCCGATGGATGAGGAGTTGCTTGCCGAGGTGCTGGCAATTCTCGAGCCCATTAAGGACATCGGTCATGTTGAAGGCCTGCCGAAGAACAACTAGAATTTAATGAAAGCAATCATTCTGGAAAAGCCCGAGCACTTCATCGCTTCAGACATTGATGAACCGGCGCAACCAGGCACGGGAGAGGCATTGGTGGAGGTGCATCGGGTCGGGATCTGCGGCACGGATGTAGCGGGTTATCTCGGTAAGATGCCCTTCTTTACTTATCCGGTGATACCCGGCCACGAGCTGGGCGTGCAGGTGCTGGCGGTGGGCGAGGGTGTGACCAATGTGAAGGCAGGTGATAACTGCTCTATTGAGCCCTACATGAACTGCGGAGAATGCTACGCTTGCAAGAAGGGTGCGACGAACTGCTGCGAGTCACTCGAGGTCATCGGAGTGCACAAGGACGGCGGCATGTGCGAGCGCTTAGTGTTGCCGGCACGCAAGCTACATCCTTCAGAGAAGTTGACGATGGAGCAGCTAGCCTTGGTGGAGACGCTGGCCATCGGCTGCAACTGCGTGAACCGGGCCGCTTCCAGTCCAGGCGAC
Source organism: Halieaceae bacterium (assembly GCA_024224435.1). Lineage (GTDB taxonomy): Bacteria > Pseudomonadota > Gammaproteobacteria > Pseudomonadales > Halieaceae > Marimicrobium. Next base: position 6 of record JAAENL010000435.1, on the reverse strand, counting down.
AAGGTG
>JAAENL010000434.1 GCA_024224435.1 Halieaceae bacterium | reverse complement strand
GCCCACTGCGTCGGTGCAGGTAGTCGCCACAGCGGATCGCGACGCCGTGGGCCGCTTGATAACCATGCCGGAGTTTGTGGATGTCATCATCCCCCGGGGAGGCAAGAGTTTGATCAAGCGCATCAGCAAAGATGCCCGCGTGCCGGTGATCAAGCACTTGGATGGAGTCTGCCACGTGTATATTGATGACGAAGCGGACGTCGATATGGCCATCGCTATCGCTGTAAACGCCAAGACCCAGCGCTACGGCACCTGCAATACGATGGAAACGTTGCTGGTGGCTTCCTCTATGGCTGATACGGTCCTGCCGCCACTGGCGAAGGCCTATGCCGAGGCGGGGGTGGAACTGCGTGGCTGTGCGCTTGCGCGACAAACATTGCCCGACATCAAGCCAGCCAGCCAGGAGGACTGGGGAGAGGAGTATCTGGCACCGGTTCTTGCCGTCAAGGTAGTGGACGGCATCGGTGAGGCAATTACCCACATCGATACATACGGTTCCCAGCATACCGATGCGATAGTGACCCGGGATCATGCGCGCGCGATGCGCTTTCTCCGGGAAGTGGATTCCAGTTCGGTGATGGTGAACGCGTCGACGCGCTTTGCCGATGGGTTCGAGTACGGATTGGGTGCCGAAATCGGGATTTCTACCGATAAGCTGCACGCGCGAGGTCCCGTGGGACTGGAGGGCCTTACCAGCGAGAAATTCGTGGTGCTCGGGGAAGGGCAGTTGCGCACTTGAGTGCCGGTGACGCATCCGTTCGAAGCCTTCAGGGTGTTTTTGGCGGTACGTTTAATCCGGTTCATTTCGGCCACTTGCGCTCGGCACTGGAGTTGGTGGAGAGCCTGCAGATGGAGCACTTGCGCCTAATGCCCAGTGCGCGCCCTCCGCACCGGGAGGTGCCTGATTGCAGCGCCGAGCACCGCGCTGCTATGCTGCAGCTCGCCGTGGCCGGCGAGCCCCGTTTATCCTGTGATCCGAGGGAACTGCAGCGTTCTGGCAAGTCCTACACGATTGACAGCCTGTTGGAGTTACGCGACGAACTGGGAGAGGGGGCAGGCCTGTGCATGGTCTTGGGCTGCGACGCTTTGCTGCACATTGCCGAGTGGCACCGCTGGCACGCGCTGCTGGATTGCGCACACATTATTGTGCTGGCGCGTCCGGGGTGGGTGCTGCCGCAATCCGGTGAAGTCGCGCGGTGGCTGGCAGCGCATCGACTGAAAGACAGCGCAGCACTGCGCCGACGCCCCGCCGGCGGTATTCTGATCAGAGAGCTGCGCCCACTCGCTATCTCCTCTACGGAGGTTCGCGAGTTGCTGCAGCGGCAATGTTCCGCGCGCTACTTGTTGCCGGAGCCGGTGCTTGACTATATTCAACGTAATTCTCTTTACCAGTGATAGCAAAGGATCACTTATGACACAGCTTGTAACCTCCTATGGAGACTGAAAACTTCGTCAATTTTGTGGTTGAGTCCCTCGAGGATCTCAAGGCCGTGAACACCGTTACGGTCGACGTGCGTGACTTGACTGACGTCATGGATTTTCTGGTTATTGCCAGTGGGACGTCGAATCGACACGTGAAGTCACTTGCCAGTCATGTGGCGGTGGAGGCCAAGAAAAAAAGCGTGCGGCCGCTCGGTTCAGAGGGTGAGTCCGAGGGCGAGTGGGTGCTGGTCGACTTCGGTGAAGTAGTGGTGCACGTGATGCTGCCTGCGACCAGAGATTTTTACGATCTTGAGCGTCTCTGGACGCACCCCCAAGCGCCAGACTGATGCGCCTAACTATTATTGCGGTGGGTACACGGATGCCTGCCTGGGTCCGCGAGGCCGTGGAGGAATACTGTAAGCGACTGCCTCGGGAAATAGCGCCCCGCTGGTGCGAAATTTCCCCGGCAAAGCGTGGCAAGGAATACTCGCAACAGCGGGCGAGCCTGGCGGAAGGCGAGCAGGTGCTCAAGGCAATTCCCTCGGGCGACAGGGTCATCGCGCTGGAAGTGGGTGGCAGGCGGATCGACACGGAAAGCTTGGCGCAGAAGCTGCAGGACTGGCAGCTCTCCGCAAATAACTACAGCCTCTTGATAGGTGGCCCGGACGGTTTGTCAGAGGCCTGCCGTGCGCGCGCCGAATGGTGCTGGTCCCTGAGTGACCTGACGCTGCCGCATCCCCTGGTTCGGGTTATTCTGGCAGAGCAGTTGTATCGGGCTTGGACAATCACTGTCAACCACCCGTATCATCGCGCCTAGACCCAGGACTTATACGCTATAAAGGTTGGACGTCGCCCTACTCAATGCAACCGCAGTTCGACTTGAAAGACCCCCGACTCGAGACCCGCATCTACGGCGTGCGGACGGTTCTCGCAATTTGTCTGGTGGCCGTTTGTCTGGCGGTCATATTAACCCGCTATCACAGTCTGCAGATCAAAGGCTACGACACCTATAGCACCCAGTCCGAGGCCAATCGGGTCCAGTTGCTGCCTCTACCTCCCCGGCGCGGACTGATCTACGATCGCAACGGGATTCTGCTTGCGGACAACCGGCCCAGCTTTACATT
>JAAENL010000433.1 GCA_024224435.1 Halieaceae bacterium | reverse complement strand
TTCATCGGCGACTAATCCCGCGCCGCTGGCATAAAATGCCGTTATGTCGGGCACACTGAGAGACCGGTTCATTCGCTCTCCCTGAAATTGGTAACTCCAGTCACCGGTGGTTTCGCCGCCAGTAAGGGTGGTCATGCGCGCCGCCACCACGTGATCCACATTGTAACGGGCCGACGCGGCACTCAGCACAGCCGAATCGAGCCGCCATGCCGCATCCGGAGTCAGAGCCGCCATATCCGCTAGGTCGAACACCGGCAGCTGCAAGGGGACACCCCGGCGCGAAAATGCGGCGCGTAACAAGTCGGCCTGATCCGGCGCACCCTCCGCGGTCACGAATTGCTTGCCCTCTGTCCCCTCCATGACCACCCAGGCCAGCACCACAGGCCGCTTTGCGGTCCACAGGGGGGCACCCGACTGACGCACGATACCCATTACCCAGACACTGTCGAATTCCACCCGCACAGACAAAGGCGGCTCCGGCGGCTTACCTCGGACATAGGCAAAGCGCTGCACCTGGCCCCGCGCGGACTGGAGCGCCTCGATCGCCACCGGGGATTTGAGCACCGCCCTGGAGCCGGTAACCTTTATCAACACGTCTGACAGGCCGCGCCGGGACGCGCCAGCAAGGGCACTGGAACCCTGGTCAGCCACAGACACCGTGGCGCTATACAAGTCCGTGACCATGTCGGCGCGGACGTTGAGCCCGGACAGGAGCACCGAGAAAAGACACAGCACTAACAGGGTTTTACTACGCACAGCACTCTCTCCATCAACCAAAACCGATCGTATTGTAACAGCCCGAGTGAGTTGCGGGCACAATTGGGGAGTGCGCTGATACCTGATGCAGGATAAAATAGGACACTTCGCGCCACCCGCATACTGATTGGACATTACGCCATGAGCGACAACGCGGGCAAATCTGCCCTAAGCTACAAGGACGCGGGCGTCAATATCGATGCCGGCAACGCACTCGTTGAGCGCATCAAGGGCGTGACCGCGCGAACCGCAAGGCCCGAGGTGCTGGGTGGGCTCGGCGGCTTCGGCGCACTGTGCGAAATCCCCGAGGGCTATAAACAGCCCGTGCTGGTGTCCGGCACCGACGGCGTGGGGACCAAACTCAAGCTCGCCATGGATATCGGCATCCACGACAGCATCGGAATTGATCTTGTCGCCATGTGCGTCAATGACCTGGTGGTGGCCGGCGCCGAGCCCCTGTTCTTTCTTGACTATTACGCCACCGGCGCACTCAACGTAGATACCGCTGCGGACGTCGTAACAGGCATTGGCCGGGGCTGCGAGCTGGCAGGCTGCGCCCTGGTCGGCGGCGAGACCGCCGAAATGCCCGGCATGTATGAGGGCGACGACTACGACCTCGCCGGATTCTGTGTCGGCGTGGTAGAAAAATCAGACATCATTGATGGCAGTAGCGTCAAAGAGGGGGATACTTTGCTCGCCATCGCCAGCAGTGGCCCCCATTCCAACGGCTATTCCCTGATTCGAAAAATTATCGAGATCAGCGATGCCGATCTGGAACAACCCATGGGCGAGAGCACTCTCGGGAAAACCCTGCTGACCCCCACTACGATTTATGTCAAGGCGCTTCTGTCACTGTTCAACCAGGTAACAGTGAAAGCACTGTCCCATATTACCGGCGGCGGCTTGCTGGAAAATCTGCCCCGGGTATTGCCGGATAGCTGCAATGCTCAAATTGATACCACCAGCTGGCAATGGCCAGAGGTCTTCCAGTGGCTGCAGTCGCAGGGCAACGTTGAAACCCACGAGATGTATCGCACTTTTAACTGCGGTGTGGGCATGGTCATTTGCGTTGCTCGCGAAGATGCAGCAAAAACCCTAGCCATTCTCCAGACTGAGGGACATGACACCTGGGAAATAGGTCGCATCGTCACCGGCAACAACCAGGTAGACCTGCTGTCGTGACCACCTCGGAGCTGCCCCGCCTGGCTATCCTCATTTCCGGGCACGGCTCCAACCTGCAAGCCTTTATTGACGCCTGCGCCAGCGGAGAGCTGCTCGCAAACATCAGCCTCGTTATTAGCAACAAAACCGATGCCGCCGGCCTGCAGAGAGCTGCGCGAAGCGGCATACCCTGCGCCTGCATTGACCATAAAGACTATGCGTCGCGTGAGCAATTTGACGCAGCCCTGGTCAACGCGCTGCAAGCACATGATCCGGATCTCGTCATTCTAGCCGGGTTCATGCGTATTCTTACGCCCGTGCTGATCGAGCCTTACCTGGGGAGGCTGATGAATATCCACCCCTCTCTGCTGCCCAAATACCCTGGCCTGCACACTCACCAGCGCGCGCTGGACGCAGGCGACAAGGAAGCAGGAGCTACGGTACATTTCGTCACTGCGGAGCTGGATGGCGGCCCCCCCATCATTCAGGCACGAGTCCCTGTGGTGCGAGGCGATACGGCGCAATCCCTCGCGGAAAGGGTCACAACACAGGAACACATCATTTATCCGCTGGCTGTGCAGTGGTTCCTCGAGGGTCGGGTGGCGCTTCGCGGGACGCAGGCCACACTGGACGGAGCAGCGATTCCCGCAACAGGCGTCCAGGCTGAGGCCTGACCACCCCAGCGCTGAGCCCGCGTCAACTTGCAGTGGCTTTGGGGCCTTCACCCCTTACTGGGTAGATCTACGGAAAAAGCGTCTAGTGTGGAAGACCTTCCGTAGCGCGATCATCAGGGTTGATACCCTGCTCCAGCTCACTGATCGTGTGATTTAATTGTTCGGGGGACTCATTGCGAATCCGCTTCGCCTCGGCAGCGAGCTCGTCAGTCGACTCGCTGTCGATATCCGGGCCCTTTATTTCTTCTTCATAGGTCTCACCATTTATGTCGCGGCAAGGTGAGAGGCCATCGCCTACACCGCAGGTCTTGATGAAGCCATTTTCATTCGTCACGCGCTCTTCTACCAGACCCGATTGCGACCAGGCGACGGTGATCGGCATGCACACTATGAAGGCGGTCAATAAACAGATCGCCGCTGGCGTTGTACTCCATCTAATAATAGTTTCCATCAAATGTTTATCCGTATAGTTAATTTTTATGAACCCACGTCAATCTACAGGCTAGCAATACACAGTGACAGCGGGTGGCTTCAACATCTCTGTCATCAATCGACGCAGCGACCTACGCGCACCGCGCGGCATGAGGATTAAGCCTTGGGCAAGGTTACTCCGCGCTGCCCCTGGTATTTGCCCCCACGATCCTTATAGCTCACCTCGCACACTTCATCTGACTCAAAGAACAGCATCTGTGCTACCCCTTCATTAGCATAGATCTTGGCTGGCAAAGTGGTGGTGTTGGAGAACTCCAGCGTAACATGACCCTCCCACTCCGGCTCCAGCGGCGTCACGTTGACAATAATGCCACAGCGAGCATAGGTGGACTTACCCAGGCAAATCGTTAGCACATTGCGTGGAATACGGAAATACTCCACCGTGCTCGCCAGTGCAAATGAGTTGGGCGGTATCACACAAACGTCGTCTTCAACATCGACAAAACTGCCCTCATCGAACCCCTTCGGATCTACCGTAGCAGAATTGATATTGGTGAATACCTTAAATTGACGGGCGCAGCGCACGTCATATCCGTAACTGGACGTGCCGTAGGAAATCAGTCTTTCACCATCGACAGAGGATCGGATCTGTCCAGCCTCGAAGGGCTCGATCATGCGATGCTCATCGGCCATTCTGCGAATCCAGCTATCTGCTTTGATGCTCACGTATTGTTCACCTGTTGCTCACCTGTTTCTAATCATCCAATATTTTTATTTCCGGGAACTGATGTTCTGCATCTCCGTCTTTCACCGCCAGTGCCTCATCCACCGCTGCGGCGGCTTCGAGATATATTTTTGTCACATCCGAATCTGGTTCAGTTATCACAGTAGGTGTGCCTGCATCGGTCTGTTCGCGGATAGCAAGTGCCAGCGGTAAACTGGCGAGTAAAGGCAAGTCATAGTCTTTCGACATGCGCACCCCGCCCTCTTCACCAAAAATATGCTCCCGGTGACCGCACTCGCTGCACACGTGTACCGCCATATTCTCTATGATGCCCAGCACCGGCACATCGACCTTACGAAACATTTCTATACCCTTGCGCGCATCCAGCAAGGCAATGTCCTGCGGGGTTGTCACGATCACGGCGCCAGATACCTTGGCTTTTTGCGACAGGGTCAGCTGGATATCGCCTGTACCCGGTGGCATGTCAATCACCAGGTAATCAAGTTCTCCCCACAAGGTTTGCTCCAGCATCTGTGCCAGCGCGCCGCCCGCCATGGGTCCGCGCCACACCATCGGTGTACTTTCATTGACAAGATAGCCCATAGACATCGTCTTGAGGCCATGGGCCTCCACCGGCAACAGGTACTGGCCGTCCTTTTGTTCAGGACGCTGGTTATCCGGAATACCTAGCATCACCTGCTGACTGGGGCCGTAAATATCTGCGTCCAGCAGGCCCACTGAAGACCCGCGCGCCTGCAATGCAAGGGCCAGATTCACTGCGGTAGTGGACTTACCTACGCCACCTTTCCCGGATGCGATGGCAATGATGTGCTTGATTTGATTCATTGGTGCTTATCTGTGGCTGGAGGAGCTGAAAAAGGTTGGGTTTCGTGGGCCTAGTATAGGGAGTTGGCTGCCGTTCAACAATGGCGGCGCTCATTAGTCGAACGCGCTGCGCCCGCTTTTCGCTCAGGCCGGCAGGTGCACAATCATCGTGCCCGGAGTGATGAAAAGCCACGCTAAAACCGCTATCATACGGCTCCTTCTTTTGCATACAGACAACCCCGCATGCCGGCACTCGAGTCCCGCAAGATACTGGTCACCAGCGCCCTGCCTTACGCCAACGGGCCACTCCACCTTGGCCATCTACTGGAACAGGTGCAAACGGATATCTGGGTGCGGTTCCAGAAATCGCGTGGTCATGACTGCCTCTATGTGTGCGCCGACGATGCCCACGGCACTGCCATCATGTTGACCGCAGAAAAGCGCGGGATCACACCTGAGCAGCAGATCGACTCGATTCGCCAGGAACACATGAAAGATAGCGCTGGGTTTTTGATCGGCTTCGACAATTTCCACACTACCCACAGCGAGGAGAACCGCTACTGGTGCGAAACCATCTATGCCTGTCTGCAGGCAAATGACCACATCGCATCGCGCTCGATCACCCAGGCCTTCGATCCACAGAAAAAGCTGTTCCTAGCTGACCGTTTTATCAAGGGAAGCTGTCCTCGCTGCAAAACGCCTGACCAATACGGCGATAATTGCGAAGCCTGCGGGGCGACCTACAGCCCCACCGATCTGATCGATCCTGTGTCCGCATTGTCAGGCGCCACGCCGATAGAGAAAGAGTCCACCCACTTTTTTTTCAAGCTCCCTGAGTTTGCAGCCTTACTCACGACCTGGCTCGACTCTGACACTCTGCAAGTGCAGGTGGCAAACAAACTAAGAGAGTGGCTGGACGCGGGCTTGCAAGAGTGGGATATCAGCCGAGACGCGCCCTACTTCGGCTTCGAAATTCCCGGCGAGCCGGGCAAGTATTTCTATGTCTGGCTGGATGCGCCGATCGGCTACATCGCCAGCTTCCAGAATTACTGCGACCAAAGTGGACGCGATTTTGACGAATATTGGTGCCAGAACAGCGTCGCCGAGCTTTATCACTTTATCGGCAAGGACATCATCAATTTTCACGGCCTGTTCTGGCCCGCTATGCTCGATTCCGCGGGGCTGCGCGCTCCAACCGCCATCTGCGCGCATGGCTTCCTGACCGTAAACG
>JAAENL010000432.1 GCA_024224435.1 Halieaceae bacterium | reverse complement strand
GAGGTCCTGGTGATAGAGAGTATGAAGATGGAAATCCCGATCTGCACCCGAGGGAGCGGTACGTTGCACGAGTTGCTGGTTGCAGAGGGAGATATGATTCAGGAGGGGGCAGTGGTCGCCCGTCTTGAGGTTGGAGGCGCCTAGTATGCCCTCGTTCCAGTCTCGCCTGAGCACGGTGTCGTCGGCCTACGCTAACAACCGCGCAGATATGTTAGCGTTAATAGATAGATTGAAGCGGGCGCGCAGCCGGGCGGAGGCCCTGTCCGAGAAGCGGCGTCCCCGTTTTTCCGAGCGTGGCCAGTTGACTCCGCGGGAGCGTCTGCAGCGGCTGCTGGACACAGGTATGCCGTTCCTTGAAATGTATGGGCTAGCCAATTTTTTGGTGGATACGCCAGATCGTGAAGCCTCCATTCCAGGTGCAAGCCTGCTTGCGGGTATTGGGTTCGTCAGCGGCACCCGCGTGATGATACTGGTGGATGACAGCGGCATCAGTGCGGGTGCTGCGACACCCACAACAGGCGAGAAGATTGAGGCTTGTCTCGATGTCGCATTGCGCCATAAGTTACCCTTTATTCATCTGGTCGAAAGTGCGGGCGCTGATTTGTTCGCCTATCGGGTGGAGTCCTGGGCCCGCGCCGGAGGAATGTTTTATCGGCACGCCAGGCTCAGTGCTGCAGGTATCCCTACCATCACGGTATTGCATGGGCCGGCCACCGCCGGGGGTGCTTACATGCCCGGCATGAGTGACTATGTGATCGCCGTTAAAGGGAGGGGCAGGGCGTCGCTAGGCGGAGCGGCTTTGGTACGCGCGGCTACCGGCGAGATCTCCGACGAGGAGGAGCTCGCGGGTACCGATATGCATGCCACCGTATCGGGGCTGGTGGAATATACCGCAGAGGATGACGCAGACGCACTATTTTCAGCACGCCAATTAGTTGAGCGGCTCGACTGGAACGCGCGTTGTGAACAATTGACTCCCGTATCTTTCGAGGAGCCTTGCTTCGTGCCGGAGGAGATCGCGGGATTGGTGCCGGTGGATTACCGCACGCCCTACGACGTGCGCGAGATCATTGCCCGCATAACAGATGCCTCCAACTTCGAAGAGTTCAAATCTCGCTACGGCGTGGCCACCGTTTGTGCCCAGTCTGCGATCTATGGCCACGCGTGCGGCATCATCGCGAACAATGGACCGATTGACCCCGACGGCGCGACTAAAGCAGCCCAGTTTATGCAGCTTTGTGACCAGGCCGATATGCCGATGATTTTTCTCAGTAACACCACCGGTTATATGGTGGGTAAGCAATATGAACAGGCAGGCATGATCAAGCATGGTTCCAAGATGATTCAGGCGGTGTCCAATATTCGCGTACCGAGAATCACACTTTATATTGGTGCGAGTTTCGGAGCCGGTAACTACGGCATGTGCGGCATTGGATACGACCCTGATTTTCTGTTTACCTGGCCCAACGCTACAACCGGGGTGATGGGGGGAGAGCAGGCCGCGCTGACAATGGAACAGGTGGCTCGCAGTGGTGCCCGGCGGCGCGGTCAGGACGTGGACGAAGACGCACTGCAAGCGCAGAACCAGAAATTGATCCGCTACTTCGATGATCAGTCCGATGCTTTTTATACCTCCGGGCGCATGCTGGACCAGGGCATGATTGATCCAAGGGATACCCGACGGGTTTTGGGTTTTGCATTGGCGACCTGCTGGGAGTCGCGGCATAGAACACTGCGCGGCAACAGTTATGGTATTGCCAGAATGTAGTATTGGGAGAGACAAGCTATGCAGGGAACGGGTGCGCGATTTAAGGACAAGGTGGTTATCGTGACCGGTGCAGCCGGGGATATCGGGCGTGAGACAACGCGGCGATTTGCAGCGGAGGGCGCTACCGTTGCCGCGGTGGACTACCAGGCAGAGCGGGTCAGAGCGCTGGCTAAAGAGCTTCAGCAGGAAGGGATGCAAGTAATTGCATTGGAGGCGGATGTCTCTCGGGAAGAGGATGTCGAGCGCTATGTCGAGATGACCTGCAGCGACTTTGGCGGGGTGGATATCCTCTTCAACAATGCCGGGGTCGAGGGGGAGGCCGGGGATATAAGCGAGTGTGATTTGGCGGATTTCGACCGGGTGATGGGCGTCAACGTTCGTGGTGTTTTGCTTGGCATGAAATACGTTGTGCCCGTCATGCGGACGCGGGGGGGCGGCGCTATTGTCAACACTGCCTCGGTCGCCGGTATATCCGGCGCGTCCTTGATCAGCAGTTACTGTGCTAGCAAGCACGCGGTCATCGGATTGACACGTTCGGTGGCCATGCAGCAGGGGCCGAACAACATCAGGGTGAATGCTGTGTGTCCTGCCGCCATGACCGGCCGCATGATGACTTCTATCGAGAATAAGATGAGCCCGGGTGACGCAGATACTGTCCGTGACGCTGTACTGGGAACTATTCCGATAGGTCGATACGCAAGGCCAGGTGATATTGCTAGCATGGTTACGCACCTGTGCAGTGACGAGGCGAGCTTTTTGAACGGGGGCGCCTACCCGGTTGACGGCGGCGCGACGGCTTAAGTTTGCAGCCAGGAGAGGGTATGGTTTTCGATTCGCGTTTTCCGGAGGTCGAGGAGTGCGTGCTGGGTTACCAGCTGCAGCGCTGGGCGCGAGAGCGACCAGATCAGACTGCGATTCTTTTCCACGGCGGGGAAACATGGAGTTGGAAGCAAGCCCTTGAAATGACACGTCGTGCCGCGGCGGGGTTGCGTAAACTTGGCGTCCGCAAGGGCGACCACGTGTTGTCTTGGCAGCCGAACAATCGAGAAGCATTGTTGACCTGGTTCGGACTGAATTATCTCGGTGCGGTATACGTCCCCATGAACGTCGCTTACAAGGGGCAGTTGTTGCAACACGTTGTTGAACTGTCCAATGCGCGCTTGCTGATTTGTCACGGAGACCTGGTATCGCGCCTGAAGGATATTAACCTCACAACACTGCGAGACATGGTCGTTACCCATGGTGGCGACAGCATCGACGGTATCCGTTGCCATGGAGCTAATGCTCTTGTTTCCGATGAGGCTATTGCGGATATGCCCGACGCCGTCGCGCCCTGGGATACCCAGTACATCATCTTCACGTCTGGTACCACTGGGTCCTCCAAAGCGGTGCTGTCTTCCTACATGCAGGGTTACTCCATGGGTCCGGAGGCGCACCCCTATGTTACTGGCGAAGACCGCTGCCTGATCAATATGCCCCTGTTCCACGCGGGCGGCACTATCTACGTCATAATGACGTTGGCGCGCGGCGGTGCTTGCTATATTGACAGCCACTTCAAGACAGAAGATTTCTGGCCTACCGTGCGTCTCAATGGCATCACCTCCACCTGTCTGGTGGCAGCAATGATACCGTTCTTGCTGAAGCTACCAGCCTCCGATGACGACCGAAATCACCCCCTTAAAAAAGCTCTGTGTGTGCCGTGGAACGAAGATGGTCGGGCAATAGGGAAGCGTCACGGTATCGAAGTGCGAACCTGCTTCAATATGACAGAAATTTCCGGTCCGCTTGTATCAGAACCTTTCCCTGAAAAAAGCGGTACATGTGGGCGGGCTCGCCCCGGTGTCGAGGTGAGGGTAGTCGACGAGAACGATTGCGAGGTGGGCCCAGGTGTGACGGGGGAATTGATCCTGCGCACTGACCGTCCGTGGTCGCTTAATCACGGTTACTACAGGAATCCTGAGGCGACTGCTGTGGCCTGGCGGAATGGCTGGTTCCATACCGGTGATGGTTTCCGTTACGACGCTGACGGTAACTTTTATTTTGTCGACCGCATCAAAGATGCTATTCGGCGCCGGGGAGAAAATATATCGTCCTTCGAAGTGGAAAACGAAATTACTGCGTACCCCGCTGTGCGTGAAGCAGCGGCCATTGGTATACCCAGCGAGTTTGGGGAAGACGACGTATTGGTGCTGGTGTCGCCGGTCGACGGTCAGTTGATCGATCCGATAAACCTGTTTCGTTTTCTCGAGCCACGCATGGCACACTTCATGTTGCCGCGTTATATCCGTATTGTTTCTGAGCTACCGAAGACGCCCACCTCCAAAGTAATGAAACACCTGTTGAGGGAAGAGGGAGTGACAGCGGACACCTGGGATCGGGAAGCGGCCGGCATTACCGTTAAGCGAGAGAAGGTAGGAGATTGAAGGAGCGCGTGCAATGAATGATGAAACAACATCGCGGGAATTACTGGAGCAGCTTGATACTGCTCGGTCAGGCCTCGAGGACAAGCAACGTCCCGAAGCGGTGGCTAAACGCCGAGCAGATAATGCGTGGACTGCGAGAGAGCGTATACATTGCCTCCTCGACGATGGCAGTTTCCGCGAAACAGGGGGACTGGTAGAGCCGGATCGCAGTCACTCTCTAAGCCTTGACTTACAGGCGCCGGCCGACGGCGCAGTCATGGGTAGTGGGCAGGTCGATGGCCGCACTGTGCAACTGTTGGCGCAGGATTACACCGTGTTGGGTGGCAGTATCGGCACCGTAGCAGATCGCAAGATGGGTCGCCTGATTGATAGGGCGGTAGAGGCGGGGCAGCCGTTGCTGATGTTGCTTGAGGGCGGGGGCCACCGTATTCAGGATGGGATGAACGCCGCGCATTTTGCTGCTGCCTCACCGGTCTTCAATAATCTTGCCCGCACATCAGGTTGGGTACCCAATGTCGTTGCGATTATGGGCCAGGGTTTCGCTGGCCCCACTGCTTACGCGGCTCTGGCCGATTTTGTAGTGATGATTCGCGACCGATCCACCATGGGTATGGCGGGCCCGGCACTGGTGAAGGCGGGTACAGGGCAGGATATCGATGCCCAGTCGCTGGGCGGTAGTGTGCGGCAAGCGAACGAGAATGGTCTGGCGGACCTTGCGGTCGATGATGAGTCTGCATGCTTTGCAGCGATTCGACGGTTCCTGTCATACCTTCCAGAGCACGCAGGGGGTTCGTTGCCGGTGCATGCCTGCACGGATCCGGTCGACCGTCCCGGGACTGAATTGCTGGATCTGGTGTCGGCCAGCAGTCGGCGAGTCTACGATATGCGGAAAGTTATCGATGTGATTGCTGATCAGGACAGCGTGTTCGAACTCAAACCAGATTATGCGCGCAATATGATTACGGCTTTTGCGCGTCTTGATGGTCGTCCGGTGGGTTTTATGGCGAACCAGCCCCTACGCAAGGGCGGTGTGCTTGATACACCGGCTTGTGAAAAGGCAGCGCATTTTGTGGGACTGTGTGACGCCTTCGGCTTACCGCTGATATCCCTGATCGATATTCCTGGCTTTGCGGTAGGCACGTTGGCCGAGGATACGGGGATCGGACGTCGCAGCGGCCGCTTGTTCTACGAAATGGCGTTGGCAACCGTGCCGCTGATATCGGTGGTATTGCGCAAGGGTTATGGCGGCGGCTATTACGCGATGGGCGGCGGTCGGGCTTTCAATGCCACTGCGGCACTGGCCTGGCCCACGGCGGAAATCTGCGCGATGTCGATTGAGGGTGCGGTAGACGTTGCGTTTCGCAAGCAGTACGAGAGTGCTGACGATTCCCGAGCAGCACGTCAGACAATGATTGACGGTATCCGAGGTGAGACTGGAGCACTTCAGGCGGCGTCTGATTTTGGGCTCGATGACGTGATCGATCCGCGTACTACGCGGCGCGTGCTTATCGAAACGCTCAGAGATTGTGCAGAGCGCAGGCCCGATCGCAGCCCTCCCAGGCGCCGGTCTATTTCGCCGATTTAGTAAGAGGCGTCTCGGGCAGGTGAACGTCAAGGGAGGAATGAACCGATAAATTGAGCCATTAACAGGCTGTCAAAAAGTTATTGCAATGATTGATAGCGACATGGATCGACTGCTGAGGGCAGATAGTCACTCCGCGGCAAGATACCGGTCCACGCATTTATGGAAATGTCGTAAACGCAGCTCCTGGTCGCCCAGATACAGACCACGAAAGCCATCTGAATTCAGTCCCCTCTGATTAATAGACACGTTGTCGGCGTCCTGCTGCAGTACGTCGGTGACGATATGGGACATTGGCGTGTCGGCGATCTGATCGTACTGTACTTTTTCCTCAAAAAATCCGTGCTCGCAGGCCAGTTCTTCTCCTGCGGGATAGTGCACCAGCATGATCAAATCGTAGTACATCTTCTCCGGATCTGACTCGTGAGGCCGGTATCGGAATCCGTTGATACCCTCGGGGAACACGTTCATCGCAAAGCCGGGGAAGATAAAGTAGTGGTAGACGTCGGTGAGCTGATCATCGGTCATATCTGCATAAGGGGCAGTGATGTTTTCCATGTCTTGTATATTGCGTACGAAATCAGCTTTAGCTTTCCATACGTCCTCCGGTGCCCCTTGATAGGCCTCAGGGTCCATGCCGTTATAAACCATCCATTCCTTCAGCTCGGGATATATCTCAGTGGTGCCGGTATAAGGTGAGCTGGTGGTGCCATATCTGTTAATCATGCGACTGTGATCACCGAGTAGTTCGATACGGGCTTTTTCGTCTGCCCATTTCAGCATTTGGGGGTGCAATCCACGGAAGTGATAGCTCTCGTTGAAAGCGTCACAGGCGACTTTCCAGTTAGAGTCCCAGAGAAAGGTCTTGTATTCCAGCAGGCGCATATCTTGCAGACGATAGGGAGCGAGTTGCTGGGTTAGTTCGCCCAGAAACTCTGTCAGCGATTCCCCACCAGCGTCGAGACGGAACCAGACGAAGCCGCCCCAGAAATCAACCTCGATCGGCTCCAGTCCCATTTCATCTGTGGGAATGCCATTTTTAAGCAGGGGAAAGCCCTCGACTCCGGGAATGCCCTTGATGCCGCCATCGAGGTTGTAGGTCCAGGCGTGGAAAGGGCACTTGAAGAATTTTTCTGATCCGCAGTGACGATCGGGAACCAGTTGATTGCCCCGGTGCTGACAGACGTTGTAAAAGCCCCGTATCTTCTCATCGTTACCGCGGACGAAAATGAAAGATTCTTTGCCCAGATTATGGGTGACGAAGTCACCGGCTTGCCGCAATTCTTCTACCCTTGGTCCCGTATTCCAAACCTTACGCCATAGGTGGGTCCACTCACGTGCCATAAATTCGTTGGAGCTGAAACGGCTCGCGCTAATGCGCTCATTACCGAGAGAGGGGAGCGCGATATCAGGATCAATTGGTGGCGTGAAGTATTTTTTTTTGTTGTGCGTGGAAGTCATGAATTGTCACCCTGCAAGTCAGTCGCCTTTTATTGTTTTATCTCGGTGGCCAAAAAGGCCAGTGTACTTTCATAGGTGTCCGGGTCTTCGTTAACCAGCACCGCATTGAGGTCGGTGACACCAATCTTCCGAAGCGTCTGTAATTGCTGGCGTAATTCGAACTCGTTGCCGACCAAGGCCACGTCGCCTGGACCGCTTGCGCCCTCGCGGTCCAGCATAGCCCGATAGCTGGGTATGTGTTTGTACGGTTCGAGCTGCCTGTCAACCATTGCCCGCGCGCTGTCGGGATCACTGGTCAACACCACTGGTACGCCAGCGATCACTCTGGGGGGCTTGCGGCCAGCGTCTGCAGCGGCCTGAGTGATCGTGGGCACAGTATGCTCGGCGATGGTCTTCAAGCCCGTTAGCCACAACGTGGTGCCTTCGGCGCGGCTGCCCGCCAGCTTGAGCATAGCGGGCCCCAGTGCAGCGATCACCACTGGCGGTGCATTCGCCTCGGGAGCCTCGAGAGACGCTTTAGTGCGGTACAGGTCCCCCTCATAATCCACAGTGCCAGTGCTCAGCAGGGGCAACAGGACATTGAGATACTCGCGCATATGGTGTGCCGGCCTGTCATAGGACAGGCCCATCTCCTGTTCAATCACGTAACGATGAGACAAACCAATTCCAAGGGTAAAACGGTTCTTGCAGGCGGCGGCTGCGGTGAGCGCCTGTTGCGCCATTGCCATTGGGTGCCGAGGATGGGTGGCCACGACCGCTGTACCCAGTTCAATTTCTCGGGTCACCGTGCCGATTGCTGCCAGAGCGGTGAGTGCGTCGTAGTTGTAGATGGTGGCCATCCACAGGCTATGAAATCCCAGTGTTTCGATGCGTTGCGCATTTTCTATCATGGCACCGAGGCCGGGGGCCGGGTCAAAGCCGCTGCCGGTCATGATGCCCAATCTCACAGTGAGTGGCTGCCTGTTGGACGCGAGTGGATTTGGCGACATGCTGCGTATTTCATTGCGGCTCACTGCCCTCGAGATAACGGTCCACGAGATTATGGAAATGTCGTACGCGAATTTCCTGCTCTCCCAGAGTCATGCCCTTGTAGCCCTCCGACTGCAGGCCCTGCTGTACTTCGGGAACGTTGTCTGCATCTTGCTGCAATATAAAGGAGGCGACCTCCAGTGATGAGTCCAGTAGCTCCACATACTGTATCTTTTTGTCGAAGTAGACGTGCTCCGCCCTCGGCGGCTCCTCACCGTGTGGAAAGTGACCCATCATGATCAGGTCGTAGTAGCACTTATTGGGGTCGGTCTCATGGGGGCGGTAGCGGAAGGTGTTCACCCCTTCCGGAAAAATGTTTTGGGCTGCGCTCGGGAAATAAAAATAGTGATAAACGTCTGAGAGTTGCTCGTCTGTCATTGCCTCGTAGGGGAGGTGAGAGACGCTACCCTCGGCGGCCTGCTGCCGGTTGATTTTTTGCTTTTCGATGCGCACCTCGCGGGCGGGACCGCTGTAACCGTCAGGGTCCAGTCCAAAGTAGCGCATGTAGGCTCGCATGCGCTCGCTAATTTCCTCGGTCTCCCGGTGTGGCTTGCTAGGGGCACCATACTCATTGATCATGCGGCTGTGTTTGCCTAGCAGTTCGAGCTTGGCTTCTGCGTTGGACCACATCATCATTTCCGGATGAATCCCACGAAAATGATAGCTTTCGTTGAAAGCATCCACCGCCACTTTCCAGTTGCAGTTCCACAGGAAGGTCGCGTTGACGAAGGTGCGCATATCCTGCATGCGGTAGGGCGCAATATGTTCTGGCAGCACATCAAGGTATTCGAGCAGCGGCTCCGCCTTGCCATCGATATTGAACCAGGCCCACCCGCCCCATGTGTCGACTCTAATTTCGGACAGGTCCAATTCATCACAGGGTAAACCCTCGCTGAATTGGGGAAAGGTCTCTCGGTCTGGAACGCCCTTGATACTGCCGTCGATATTCCACGACCACCCGTGAAAGGCGCACTGAAAGAAGCGCGCGGTGCCCGAGCGCTGATCACAGATGATACGTTTACCCCGGTGTTGGCATACATTATAAAAGGCGCGAATGCTGCCTTCTTCCTCCAGCACGAAAATGAAGGACTCCCTGCCTAATTCATGGATCACGTAATCGCCGGGGCCGCTGAACTCCTCGAGTCGTGGACCCATGTTCCAGGTGCGGCGCCATAGATGTATCCACTCTTGTTGCATGAATTCATGGGAGTGGAAGCGGTCGCCGCTGAAACGTGTGTCGCCGATGTCCGGAAGTGCTTTTTCGGAGTCGATGCTGGGCGTGCGGTAGGGAGCCTTGCGGGTCATTGAGCGTGTCGAGTCGGCTGATTCCAGAGTCGGGTCATCTTGTGTCACCAGGTCTCCGCGTTGAAAAACCAAGCGCTTGCTTGGTTTTTCATAATACCCCCTTTGCCCAGCTATGCAAGGGGAGTAGGCAGCGGACCCAGCGGGATCGCTGTGAGCTCCCCAGTGGGTGTTTCGAAAGCGCTCTCGGTCAACTTCCCTGCGCTACGATTGCTGCGGGTTCGTGGGGAGGGCTAATCAGTGAAGTCGTCCGCGGTGGATTTCATCATCTCCTCAAGGAACCAGTCCGGGAATTGCCCAACAAACTTTTGCATGTCCCAGTAGTCGCTCCAGCGGTAGACCAGTCCGTCCTTGATTTCATGCATGGAGGCGAAGGTATGCGCTGCCTTCTCGCCGGACGTAAAGGTCCATGTCTCAGTGTGGTCAAGGAAAACAGTGTCTCCCTCCGAGACAATGTGGTGAGTCACTTGCTCTTGTTTCTGCAGGTGGTTAAACGCGATTTGCAGGCGCTTAACGCAGTTTTCCGGCCCGTGAGCGCCCGGGTCATCGCTGGGGACGTCAATATAATGTATGTCCGGGTGCATGCAGCTTTTCATGCCCTCCCAATCCATTTCACCCAGCGCACGCCACATTTTTTCGACAATTGCTTTGTTACTGCTGTTAGACATTATAAATTTCCGTCCCATCGCCAACCTAAGTGATATTGTGGCATAGCAAGCGCCCGATAGACACGGATTTGGCATGGGTATGTGGCCGCGCTATAGTCAGGCAACTGGCTTGTTCCCGGCGCATAGCATTCATCATGTTGAGGGAATTAATGCGAGGCATCTGTTTACGCAGGAGAGGCACTATGAATGAAGCTGGAATACGGGATATGTCATCCGTGGGCTGTGCAACGTTGTTGTTGGTTATCGCACTGTCCGGCTGCAGTGACAGTAGTGACAATAGCCCACCCAGTGGTAAAACGCTGCCCCAGGCAGATAACCCTGTGGTGGAAGGGCCTGTGACGGGTGGCGGGGGCGATGACTGTTGCATTATCGATTTCGGTATTGAGGTTGACCTGCGGCAGAAAGGGTTGGATTACAAACCCGGTACGCCCTTTTATACTTTTCTGAATTTTGATCTTGCCGATGTGGGCTACGAAGAAACCGAGTATTTTTTCTCCGGTACCGCCACATCCTATGTGTCTACTGAGGAACTCCGGTCGGACGGTTTCTGGAGCGTGCAGAAAGCGGATCTGGAGAATTATAGGTCCCGGATGGTGGTGCTCAGGCCGATAGACGCAGAAGACTTCAACGGCACTGTGGTCGTTGAATGGTTCAACGTTACAGGTGGGATAGACGCTGCACCAGACATGCTGCAGATGCATACGGAGTTCATACGTGAAGGTTACGCGTGGGTGGGTATCTCCGCCCAATTCGTTGGTATAGCGGGCGGCGGCGCTTTCGGCTTACCCTTGAAACAGGTGGATCCGACACGTTACGAGAGCCTGTTTCACCCGGGGGACAGTTTTTCCTACGATATTTATTCCCAGGGAGCCCAGGCGGTGCGCAATCCATCAGGACTTGATCCGCTTAACGGCTTGGAGGTCGAACGGCTGATAGGCGTAGGGCAGTCCCAGTCTGCAGGTCGCCTGGCCCCCTACTACACCGCGATCCCCCCCACTATCGATCTATTTGATGGCTTCATCATTCATGGCCGGCTCTCG
>JAAENL010000431.1 GCA_024224435.1 Halieaceae bacterium | reverse complement strand
GTGGTTTCGCCGTTGACCACAGCTTTGACCCGGTTGCCGTCGCCGTCGTAGGTGTATTCGGCGATGACCGTTGAACCCAAAGCAATTGGTGCAAGCGTTTCGTCAGGTAAGTACAACGGTTGAGTGAAAAAGTCTGTTTGAGAACCAGCAGCACTGCCCGAGACCAGAGCGAAGTCGAATTCACCGAGGCGTTTGCTGACCCCAAGCGGACAGCTTTCTTCGTCTAGGGCAATGATCAGGTAGGTGTAGTTGCTGCTGACATCGCCGATGTGGTTGCCGTCGATGTGGCTCGTACCCGTTTTTGTGGCGATCTTCTCAGAGTTTTCGTCGCCGGGGCTGAAGTAGGGCTGTGAGCTACGCCAGACCTCGTAGTCGCCAGCGCCACTCACTGGACTCCAAGTGAGGTACACATCTGCGTTGCTGCGGGCGATGGTGGCGGGGGCGCTGTCCATGACTGATACCACGCTGAGACGATTTTCTGGATCATATTGTAGGGCATAGAGGATGCCACCCGCCAATCTAACAGTGGCGTTGCCGTTGGCGTCGTAGCAGTAACGTAAATGGCGATAGTTGCTGGCGGCATGGGGG
>JAAENL010000430.1 GCA_024224435.1 Halieaceae bacterium | reverse complement strand
TACGGCCTCTCGCAACGCTTCTGGAGGCTCAGGTTCACCGATGACCGCCGGGGTTGAGGCGCGCAAAATTCCCGCTTTTTCGCGTGCGATGGCATCCCGGGTATCACCCAGCCAATCTTGGTGGTCGAGGTCGATACTGGTAATCACCGACACATCAGGATCGACCATGTTTACCGAATCCAGGCGCCCGCCCAGTCCCACCTCAAGGATAATTACATCGGGATCGTGTGCGGCAAATACCAACAGTGCCGCCAGCGTTGCAAACTCGAAATAGGTAAGCAGTATCTCTCCCCGGGCTTTCTCGATATCAGTGAACGCCCGCACAATCTCTGCGTCGCTCGCCTCCACACCTGCAACGTGTATTCTCTCGTTGAACCGCAGTAAGTGTGGCGATGTGAACGCCCCCGTAGTGACCTCCGCCACCTGAAACAGCCCTTCCAGTAACGCTACGACGGAACCCTTGCCGTTGGTTCCCGCCACAGTTATGACGGATTGTGTTACCGGCAGAAGCTGCAACCTGTTCGCTACCGCCGACACGCGATCCAGTCCCAACTCTACCGCTGCTGGATGAACGCTCTCTATCCGCCGCAGCCATTCCTCCAGCGTCGTATCACTCATCTCCTGATTCGGCTGGCTCAGGAACGTCCGCGCCCTCTTGCGCCCCTTGAGGCTCTTGCGGCTCCGCTGGTGGCTCGATCAAGGGCAACTCCAACGGCGCGCCCGTCATTTTCGCCAATAGCCTAGCAAGCGTATCGCGCATCTCAGTTCGGTGTATGATCATATCGATCGCACCATGTTCCAGTAGGAACTCACTGCGCTGGAAGCCCTTGGGAAGTTTCTGGCGGATCGTCTGCTCGATGATGTTGGGGCCGGCAAAACCGGCCCGTGCGTCCGGCTCTGCGACATTGATGTCTCCAAGAAGAGCGAGCGAGGCGGAAACTCCACCGTATATCGGGTCGGTCATGACCGATATGTAGGGCACGCCTGCCTGCTTCAGGCGCTCCAAAACTGCACTGGTCTTGGCCATTTGCATAAGCGAAATCAGTGCCTCTTGCATCCGCGCCCCGCCTGAGGCAGAGAAGCACACGAGTGGGATACGCTCTTCCAAAGACACTTGCGCGGCACGGGTAAACTTTTCCCCTACAGCATAGCCCATGGAACCTCCATGAAAATCAAATTCGAAGGCGAGAGCGATCAGTTGCAGTCCATGGAGATGCCCGCGCATCGCAATCAGAGCATCTTTTTCACCGGTCGTTTTTTGAGCCGCGGCTAAACGATCCTTGTACCGTTTTTTATCCTTGAACTTGAGTCGATCGACGGACTCGATGTCAGTAAGAATCTCCTCGCCACCGGGCTCGTCAAGGAATCGCCCAAGGCGTTGCCGCGCGCCGATGCGCATATGATGATCACATTTGGGGCAAACGTCTTCGTTGCGCTGCACGTCCGGTAAGTACAGAACCGCCTCGCACTTGACGCATTTCCTCCACAGGCCTTCAGGTACGCTACTGGATGTCGGGTCACCCGCTTGCTTACGCACACCGGACGGCAGGATCTTGTCTATCCAGCTCATGTCCTTTCCCACCCTATAAATGAGACAGCATTATAAACTCTGTAGGGCTCAACTAGGAAGCCGCACTATCTACTCCCTTGCGAATATCGCTGATCATGCTCGCCGCAGCTTCCAATACTGCGCCCGGCCCATTCGCCTGGGCCATGGCGCTTACAAGGGCGCTGCCTACCACTACCCCGTCTGCTGCCTTCGCTATACTGCGAGCTGACTCCGCATTCTTAATGCCAAAACCCACTGCGACCGGAAGAGTGCTGTGTTGCCTAATCTGTGCGACACGCTTCATCACTTCATTTGTATCCAAATGACCAGCACCCGTCACCCCCTTGAGTGCAACGTAGTAAATAAATCCGCTGGCCCGCTCGGCGATCCTGGCGGTACGCTCCTCGGGCGTCGTCGGCGCCACAAGGAAAATGTTGTCCATTCCCACCCTCTTCAGCTGTGTATTCATTTCATCCACCTCTTCGGGAGGAATATCGACTGTCAGTAAACCGTCGAGTCCTGCAGCTGCCGCCTTGTCAACAAACGCCTCGCACCCCATCCTGAGCACTGGGTTTGCGTAGCCCATTAACAGCACCGGTGTCGTCTCATCTTTGTGGCGAAACTCCTGAACCATGCCCAGCGCAGCGCTCAGGGTTACGCCATTTTCCAAAGCGCGCTCGTGCCCTTGCTGTATCACCGGCCCCTCAGCCATAGGGTCCGAAAATGGCACACCCAGCTCGATAATGTCTGCACCGCATTCCACCATGCGGTGCATCACAGGCACTGTGAGCTCAACAGCGGGATCACCGGCCACAATATAAGGGATGACTGCCTTCCGGCCCTGTTGCGCCAGTTGCTCAAAGCGCCGAGCTATTCGACTCACGATGGGCTGCTCCCTACAAGTGTGTTCAAGCGGTGATACCATCAAGCTGCGCGACGGTGTGAATATCCTTGTCGCCCCGACCTGACAGATTGACAACCACTACAGCGTCTTTATCCATCGTAGCCGCCAGCTTTTCCGCGTAAGCCAATGCATGGCTGCTCTCCAGCGCCGGCATAATGCCCTCGATCCGCGTGAGCGTGTGGAATGCCGCAAGCGCTTCGTCATCATCGGCGACGACATAATTCACCCGCCCGATGTCTTTTAACCAGGAGTGTTCAGGGCCGACACCAGGATAGTCCAAACCAGCGGATATAGAATGTGTGTGCATGATCTGGCCATCGTCGTCCTGCATCAGATAAGTTCGGTTGCCATGCAATACCCCTGGGGTTCCGGCACTGAGCGGAGCAGCATGCTGGTCAGTAGACATGCCGTGGCCGCCCGCCTCTACTCCGTACATCGCCACATCCTCGTCCTCGAGGAAGGGATGAAAAAGGCCTATCGCATTAGAGCCACCACCCACACAAGCCACCAAAGCATCAGGTAAGCGACCCGTTTGCTCGAGGCATTGCGCGCGGGCTTCCCGGCCAATTACACACTGAAAGTCACGCACAAGCATGGGATATGGATGCGGTCCGGCAACCGTACCGATGATGTAGAAGGTTCCATCAACGTTTGTCACCCAGTCCCGCATAGCTTCGTTCATAGCATCTTTTAACGTCCTCGAGCCGGACGTAACAGACACTACCTCGGCGCCAAGCAAGCGCATGCGATAAACATTCAGAGCATGCCGACGAATGTCCTCTTCGCCCATAAAGACCTGGCACTCGAGACCCAGCCGGGCTGCAATCGTTGCGGTTGCAACCCCGTGCAGCCCCGCGCCCGTTTCTGCGATCACCCTTTTCTTGCCCATGTACTTGGCCAGCAGGGCTTGCCCGATGGTGTTATTTACTTTGTGCGCCCCTGTGTGGTTGAGATCTTCTCGCTTGAGCATAAGGCGGGCACCACCTACACGCTCTGTCCACCGTTTCGC
>JAAENL010000429.1 GCA_024224435.1 Halieaceae bacterium | reverse complement strand
TTCTCGGGATCAAACCCCGGTTTACCGCGGCCCAGATTGATACTTTTACGATGCTAGAAACTTTATTGCTGAGGAAAAGCAATTAGTTCGACACATCCAGCGTCAATTTCCTATACTGATCTACGACTGGAACTAGCCTTGAGAGAGTGATGCGGCATGTCGATAAAGCTAAACAATGCATTGGCCCCGGCGAAAACTCATTACCTGATAATCGGAAGTTTGACCGGCCTCGGACTGATTGCAGCCTGTATTGCTATTTTCACGGTATCGCGGGATGTTTTGCCGTTGAGTGCCGGGCTGTTCACAATATCGTTTTTGACCATTTCGACGGTAGTGTGGCTCGTCGTTGTGCCACGGTTCTTTGTACCCGGATTTTTAATTGGTTTGTTAACGATGCTAATGGGTTGGCGCATAGCAGGCCTGTTAGAGGTCGACCTGATTGCATGGGCGCTCTTTCCTGCCTTTTTATGTGCAGTCACTATTTTCTTTATTGCAAGACGGGAAGATCTGCGGCGCACAATGCCGGTGATGGATGGAACCGGCTGGGGACTCACGTTCCTGCGTATTTATGTCGGCTTTGACCTTGTTCCCCACTTCACAGAAAAGCTTTTTGCAGGCCCTACGCCTCGCTTGGACGATATCAGCAGTTTTCAGTCTATGGGTTTGTCCGGAGCGTTTTATTTTGTATTGGTTGCAGGTCTTTGTGAGTTAGGCATCGCTATCGGAATCGGCCTGGGCTTCCTTACCCGCCTCGCTGGATTTTGCGCGGCCCTTTATTACTTCATAGCAACCTATCTTGGAGGTCATTTCAGCAATGGGTTCATCTGGGCATCTGAAGGGGGTGGATGGGAATATCCGGCATTGATGATCGCTATCTTTCTCTTATTCTCGGTCATCGGTGCGTCCCGTTTTTCGTTGGATGATACGCTGCGCCGCACTGTTCGCTGATTATGTTTGTAGATCACGCTGTCCGGTTTTTGTGCGCCGCTGTATCGTATTTAACAGGCGCGGCTCACGTATTTTCCCCCGTGGAAAATCGAGTTATTGAGCGCCGCACACGGGACGACTGACAAGGCTGCAAATGCAGGCACCACAAACAAAACATTGGCTCCTGCTTGGTACGCTGAGTTTGGCCTGGGGATTTGCCTTCTACCTGATTGCAGTTGCTCTTGAGTCCTTCCAGCCGCTCACAATCGTCAATATCCGCCTCGCTGTAGGTGCGACGACTCTGTATTGGGTCATGCGCTGGCAGGGGCATCGCTTCCCCCGAGAAGGCCACTGGTGGGGCAGGTTTGCGCTGCTCACCCTGCTGGGTAATCTGATTCCGTTTTCACTGATAACCTGGGCGGAGACCGAGATCAGTAGTTCACAGGCGGGCCTGCTCATGGCGCTGATGCCAATCAGCACCATGGTTCTGTCGCACTTTTTCGTGCACGGGGATACATTGACGCCGCGCCGGCTGTTTGGCGTTTTTCTCGGTTTTGGCGGAGTGGTCGTACTTGTTGGCGGCGAAGCCCTGGAAGGAATGGGCGGCAGCGCGCTGCTAGCGCAGCTGGCGGTATTGCTGGCCACGCTGGCGTATGCCAGCAATGCAGTGCACGCCAAACGCCTACCACCGATCGATACGATTGTAGTCTCCACCGGCTCATTGGGCGTTGGTGCGCTGATGCTGCTGCCGTTTACTCTCTACCTGGAACCACCCGCTGCTATAATGCCCTCTCTGGATGCACTCAGCGCTACCTTGACTCTTGGAATCGTTTCAACCGGACTGGCTACGTGGATGTACTTTCGCGTGGTCACCGATTGTGGGCCGTCATTCCTGTCCATTATTAACTATATTATACCCGCCATTGCCTTCGCTGCCGGCGTGCTGTTCCTTAATGAGACCGCCCAACCCAGTCAGTTCGCCGGGCTGCTGCTGATTCTGGCAGGCATAGCGCTGACCCAGAACCGCCCACCAGCGAGGCCAGCATAGACCCATGAAAAAACGCGGCAACCCACTGGATCGTTTCGCACGCGACCTGTCTCCCGGCGTTCTCGAATGGATAGGCCTTCGGCCTGAGCGACGCGGTCAACTCGTCGAAGTGAATCAGGTTGTCGCCATTAAAGGCGCGGGGCTGGAGGGTGACCACCGCACGGCTAAAGCCAACGGGTCTGCGCGTCAGGTCACCATCATTTCTCGCGAATTCATTGAGCAGATCATGCACTTCACCGGCATTGCGGAGCTTCACCCCGGTCTGTTACGTCGCAATCTGGTGGTATCTGGCATCAACCTCAACGCCCTGCGCCACCAGCGCTTCGAAATCGGCGGCGCCTTGTTTGAGGCAGGGGCATTGTGTCATCCCTGCTCCCGCATGGAAACGGCGCTGGGTAAAGGTGGGGTGGCTGCCATGATCGGCCACGGCGGTTTGTGTTGTAAAGTCCTGCGCGGCGGCATGATTGCACTGGGAGATACCGTTAGCGTGAGACATGAGGGCGATAATCTGGATTCATTCGATACGGAATGATGCGGGCTACGGAGACGGCGTCTCTTTTTTTGAACGCCAAGACACGCCATCATGCACAGGACTAGGTACCGCACTGCCAGAGATAAGGCGTGCCGCCTGACCTGTCTCGACCAGCGCGGGTATTGTCAGCAACCGCCCTCAGAACTGCAGCTCGACTGAACAGCGGGCTCGCCGAATTGCAAAGATTTCTCCCGCTGCCATCGAGCCGTCATACGCGCGCATCCAACCTATGCTGATCAGCGTGCGGATTGCGCTAGTCGCTGACCGAAACCCAGTCCGGTGAATCGTCCAGTTGAGCGCGAATGAAATCGAACACGGATACACCGCCATTAATACCAACGCCAGACGTGGTCTCGGGGTCTCGCTGCACGTAAGTGTGTGCACTGCCGTCCACTACCCAACTGCGCACCCGGTCGGAATTACGCGCTTCCATATCCGCCAGCTCCGGGATCAAAGCGGCCTCATGGGCCGGCCCGCCAATTTGCAAAAAGCCCAGAGCAATCGTTGCATCCTGCTTGGAGGTAAGATAGGAACGTCTTGTCAGAGGATCGACGTCGAGCTGCCAGCTCTGATAGTCACTGAGATGGCCGTCTTCACCCAGGCATGGTAAACCGGAGCACTCCTCCGGGATAAAAGCGCCTTGGTTCCAGTCACTCATCAACAACATCAGGTAGCTCTGGTCGTCTGGGATACCGATACCGACGCCGGAATCGTTGACAACGTCGATGGGCACATCCGGGTACAGTTGCCGCACCAATGGCAGGGCGAAGGTCGTGCCATAGGCTCCAGCGCTCGCCCCTGTAAGCAGGATACGACTGGGAGATGGAAACGCATTGACGGCCACATCCAACGAAGCGGACAGATTATGCAAACCCCTTTGACGGGTCTCGGGTGAGCCATCACCATCATAGTCGTTGTCCGCGTCACTGGCATGCAGGCCGCCATCGCAATAGGGCAAATAGACCTGATTCCAGCTCTTAACCGGGTTATCTTCACGGTCGGGATCAAGAATCCCAACCTGCGGAATGCCAGTCTCGGCTGACTGCGTAGCCGAACAGAGAGTCGACCAGCAAGCACCGCCACCCTGCAGGAAAATCACCAGTTCGTCGGAGCCTTGGTCATATGTGGCCATGCGATATTCGGAGCCATCCAAGCACAAAGGTCCATCTCCCGCGCCAAATGCATGCGCGACCACTCCGCCCTCCAATGTCTCGGAGGTCATGGGCGTGTACACGCCGAGATAGCGTGCGATGCCGTTGTCGATCAGCTCAGCGAAGGGTTCCCCACCGCCGTCGACGCCGCCTGAGCCGCCATCCACGTTGTTCGAGTTATTGCTGCTGTCAGAGCACGCGCCCACTAGCGCTGCCAGGAGAAGGGTCACCGCGAGGCGCACCGACGCCCCGTGCGAGGCCAGACGCGTCATGTTGGTCATTTTTTTCATAATATAAGAGCCTTTGCCCAGCGATAAAAGGTGAAAAAGAAAGTCACTGACGTACAAACATTGAGAGATTAAGACAGATACGCGCTCATTAGTTCCGTGGATCACCCCAAAAAGGGTAACTATTTACTCACAGCCGCCAGCCCTGCAGCACTTCGGGCTTGCAAGCCACGCTCAGCGCTTTGCTGCCCTCGTCGCAGTCAAGCTTTGGAGTGCCTCAGAGGCGGGCCAATCACCGCCCCGATTGACCGTTATCAACGAGGCGCAAATAATATCACTATCAAAGCATTGTGCCTATGACTCGCGCGCGAGCACTGGCTATACTCCACCTTGACGCGTGCGCTCAGCGACACCGCGAGCGTTAATCGCACAAAGGCCTTTGCGGCCCGGGCACGGTAGTCACGTAACGCTTCGTGCTGGTTACTTTTATCCAACCCCTTTCGGCGGAACTCATCCATGAATCGCAAACTACTCATTACCGTTCACATGTATCTTGCCGCGTTTTTTGCACCCGCAGTATTGCTTGTCGCGATCTCAGGCGGTCTTTATTTACTGGGCATCAAAGGCGAGGTGAAGCAAGAGGTCATTTTTCAGAGTGATGAAATCACGATCGATAGCAAATCAGCCTCACTGCATGCCGAGGTAGCAAACCTGCTATCCATCGCCGGAGTAACATCATACGATTTCGACTATGTGAAGGTGAAAGGGACCAGCCTTTATACTCGCCCGACCTCCTCCGACCACTACGTAATTAAAATCGAGCCAGGCCACCTTGACCTTATCCACGCACAGCCCGATCTTCAGAGCCGATTGATTGAGTTACACAAGGGCCATGGTCCTACGGCGTTCAAAACGTTTCAGCAAGTCTTCGCCCTCGGCTTGGTGATTATCATCCTGACCGGACTGTGGCTTGGACTATCCGCCGCGCGTCTGAGGAAATCTACCCTATTAACACTCAGTGCAGGGGCTGTGGTTTTCGGACTACTGTTATTTTGAGCAGAATCGTCCGTTTCGCGGGCCCGCAGCTACTGACCTGAAACACACTGACCGAGGCACCGTGCGACTCTCGGTGCCGCGCTGACTCGGCGCAGGACACTTGCCGAAGCGGATCGACCCGCCGCAGTGGATAAAACAAACTGTTGAGTATGGCCGCCAGACTCGCGCTGACTCTGTCGGCTGTTCCGGGTTGCCTTGCCTGGGCCGAAACCCCTTGAATTGAACTGCTATTTTTAATACTGTATATCTATACAGCTATAAAGCGGATTCACACATTGGACGTTCTCCAAAAGTTAGAGATCCTGGCGGATGCCGCAAAGTATGATGCGTCGTGCGCCAGCAGCGGGACAGAGTCTCGTAACTCTCTCAAAACCAAGAGTATTGGGTCAACGAGCCCCGGCATGGGTATCTGTCACAGTTACACCCCCGATGGGAGATGCATCTCTCTATTAAAAATTTTATTGACCAACTTCTGCCTGTATGAATGTGCGTACTGCGTTAACCGCACATCCAGCAACGTGCCGAGGGCACGTTTCTCTATCGATGAAGTGGTTAACCTGACCATGGAGTTCTACAAGCGGAACTACATCGAAGGCTTGTTCCTCAGCTCAGGCATTATAAAAAGCGCCGACTACACAATGGAACAGGTGGTGGCAGTTGCGCGGAAGCTCAGGCTCGAGCATCGCTTCGGTGGATACATACATCTTAAAACGATACCTGAAGCCTCACCCGAATTGCTCGCCGAGGCCGGGCTCTATGCCGATCGACTCAGTATAAACGTGGAACTGCCCTCCGAGACCTCTCTAAAACGCCTCGCGCCCGAGAAAAATGCGCAATCTATCGTGCGATCAATGGCTAATCTGAGCAGCGGAATCGAAGAATACAAAGAATCCAGAAAGCTGGCCCGCAAGAAAGCGAACAAAAAACTCATTGCGCCTAAATTTTCCCCCAGTGGCCAGAGCACGCAAATGATCGTAGGTGCGGATACATCCAATGATGCGATTATTCTGCGCAAGGCAAGCCAGCTGTACAAATCGTTTAAGATGAAGCGGGTTTACTATTCGGCGTTTAGCCCGATACCCGATGCTTCATCAGAACTGCCACTAAAATCGCCGCCATTAGTCAGGGAGCACCGCCTGTATCAGGCTGACTGGCTGCTTCGCTTCTACGGTTATGGCATTGATGAGCTGACTGACGTGACCAATGACAGCCCCTCGCCGGGAATGCTGTCTCTTGATGTCGACCCCAAGCTGGCCTGGGCCATTCGCCATCGTGATGCGTTCCCGGTAGATCTCAACCGCGCCGATTTCGAGACAATATTGCGCGTTCCCGGCATAGGCGTCATCAACGCTCGTCGGCTGGTCGCGCAACGCAAGGTTGCGGCGCTGCGCTATCAAGACCTGAGCAAACTGCGCTTGCCCGTCGAAAAACTGAAATATTTCGTCACGACAATAGACCATCGCCCCAAACCTGCACAACTAGACGCGGCTAATTTCTCGAGCCTGTTTGTCGCGCAAAAAAGTCAGCAAATGAACCTTTTTGAATGAGCCAGGCCCATGTATTCCTTCTCTGTAACTGACTTTGAGAACTGGCGAACAATCGCCCGTACTTTGCTACAGGCCAACGTAGACCCTTCTAACGTGAGCTGGCAGCCACCAGAGCAACAGGGCCTCTTTTCGCCGAGCGCTCTGGAGGCCATCATTGATCCTGCAAAATCAGTGCGCAGCAGTGGCACCCACAAGATACCGCGACAGTTCCTGCAGCGCGCTAAACAGGCAGCCTGCTTTTCAGACATGAAAGATCCTGCAAGAAAATGGTCGATACTCTATTCCCTGTTATGGCGCATCGTACATTACGGGAACGGCACCCTACTGTTGACCTCTGATCCGGAAGTGCGTTGCCTGGACAGTATGTGTAAAGCGGTCAGTCGTGACAAACACAAAATGAAAGCGTTCGTGCGCTTTCAGCAGGTAGCGAACCATAACGTTGCGGTAACCGGCCAAGAGTGCCCTGAGGATGGTGCTGAATATTACGTGGCATGGTTCGAACCCTCCCACGCCATCGTAGAATCGGTCGCGCCTTTTTTTGTTAAGCGTTTTACCGGAATGCATTGGTCAATTCTGACCCCCGGCGGCTGCGCCCATTGGGATATGGAACAATTAACAGTAACGGAGGGTGTGCCGAAGCCTGATATCGATACAGATTCTTTTGACATTTTTTGGAAAGCTTACTATTGCAATATTTTCAATCCTGCGCGGTTGAAAGAACAGGCGATGCGCAGTGAAATGCCAAAAAAATACTGGAAATACTTACCGGAGGCGGCCTGTATTCACGACCTGACCAGAGGTGCGACTGCGGTCACTGAGCAGATGATTGATGCGCCGACGACCAACAGCGATCGCGCGCGTGAGAAATCTCGAATAGTCGCTCAGTTTCAAAACACTCTGCGCTTAAAAAATCGTATCGATCCGGATACTGATAACTTCAGTGACACACCACCATAAGCAACAGGATATGGTGAATCGGGTTGCGCAAAAGGTCCGATTGCGTTGTTGATTTACACTGTCTTCGCATGATTCTTGACACGTGAGCCCGCTGCCATGAGCTGACGCTGTAGAAATATCTCCTGGCTGCCTGAAAATATAAAACCAGACTCGTTGAGTGCTTCTGAGCACGCTTTCGGCTTGCCACCAACACGTTTAGGGCGAATCTGATTAGTCTTGTCTTTCTCTGAATGCGATACTATCTTCTCGAAATTTCTCACCCCAACGCATAGCGAGGATTAGCTTTGCTGAAGACTCTGTCCAAACTGACTGCCGCCGCAATCATCACCCTGGCGCTGTCCGCTGTTTTGCTGGCGCGCACCATCGGAGCGGGCTTGAGTGGCATGACCCTGCAGAACGGGGATTGGACGACAAGCACCGCGACGGGCAGCGAAGACGCCAGCCTCATGTTAAAGGCTGGGGTAGCACTGGGTGGTTTACTGGCATCGGCTCAATCAGACTCCATGTACTACCGTCTCAGTGCAGTAGACGGCGAGCCGTTGCGCCTGAATTGTCGTTACCGCATTGAAGGCAAGGACTATGACGCGAACTGGTGGAGCGTCACCGCCTACGGCTGGGACAACTACCTGATGCCCAATTTGCCGCGACGCTATTCTTTCAATAATGAAAATCTGGTGCGCGATACCGACGGCAGCTGGGTAATCACAGTTGCGGCAACTGCACAACCGGGCAACTGGTTGCCAATTGGGCCCGCCGGAGCACCCGGATGGCGTAAAACTACCAACCACGACTTCGATTTGCTGTTGCGCCTGTATACGCCAGGGGAGGCGTACCTGAACACACCAATGTCCGCGCCACTGCCCAGGGTGATACGAGAGGACTGCCAATGAAACTGTTGAAATGGTTGCTCGGTATTGCCGCTGTCGCGTGGGCGGGCCAATACGTACTGGCGCTGCTATTGCCTAACCTGGCAATGGAAACGCTCTACTTCCTTGGCAACAAGCGACAGGGATACAACCAACTGGTGGTAGCTCCGGTGCCTGACGAACACTCCCGCCAGGTGGTGCGCCCCAGCCCCGACCTGCTGTATGCCAGCTGCATCTATAATCTGAAAGAAGGTGCGCTGACGATAGAAGCACCGGTTCCCGAGCGCTACTGGTCCATGCAGTTCTACCAGATGAACACGGACAACTACGCCGGAATCACCAACCAGCGCGCCGAGCGTGACCGGGTCGGAAGCATAGCCAGGGTGACTCTGATCAGCGCCGATCAATCCCCCGAGGATTATGAAGGTGAAGTCGTCCAGTCACCCACGTCACGGGGCGTGGTGCTATTGCGCGCGTCGGCCATGGGAGACCGCTCACAGCAGCAAGCCGCTCTGGATGCCAGCAGCTGCCGACCGGCCAACACCCAACAGAATTAATACATACACGTGCTGCCTGCGCGACAATCCAGAAGCGCATCGCGTCGCAGATTAGCCCACGAGACAAAAGCCATTCAACGCAAACGGTGTCTCCCAATCTTTAGATGTACCCTTTGCTGCTCAATAAGATCGGTTGCAGCCAGACAAAATGTCTACTGATACCCACAGCAATCGGCCTTGCTGTTAGGTGGGGTACCCACTACACGCCGAAAATGCCCTTGAACAGGAAGAAGAATATAATCGCCAGACCTGCGCCCGCCGGTAACGTAATCACCCAGGAGGCGAAGATATTACCGATGACGCCAATATTTAGCGCACCGATACCCCGGGCGAAGCCAACGCCCAGCACCGCGCCCACCAGCGTGTGGGTAGTCGATATAGGCAGCCCCGTGCCCGACGCAATCACTACCGTAGCAGAGGCACCCAATTCAGCGGCAAAACCCCGACTGGGAGTCAGTTCAGTGATTTTCTTGCCCACCGTCACGATCACGCGCCAACCGTAGGTGGCCAGGCCCACTACGATGCCAAGCGCGCCAACCAGTAAGATCCACCAGGGTACCGCCGACTTGGCCGCGATTTCCCCGCCAGATTGCACAGTACTTGCCACCGCGGCAAGAGGGCCTACCGCATTCGCCACATCATTGGAGCCATGAGCAAAAGCCATGGCGCAGGCGGTGAAGATCATCAGTACGCCAAAAACCTTCTCTACCGAGGCAAACCGCTGTGTGCCGCCGGTAACCTCCTTGATGTTGCGTATCATTAAGGTACCGAGAGCGGCAACCAGAAGTCCCACGCCAGCAGAAATGGGTATCGCGTTCGCGAAGGTACTACCCAGGCCCAGATCCAGGTCCAGGCCGACGTGTTTGAGCCCCTTCAGCAGTGTGACCATGGAAATCATAAACCCCACCATCCACATGTAGACGGGAATATACTTCTTGGCCCGGTGGAAGGGGTCTTCAGTATCGAGAATGAGGGCCTTGACGCTCATGAAGAGGCCGAAGGAAATGGTACCGGCCAATAGCGGAGACACGACCCAGCTCGCCACAATGGTACCGACCTTACCCCAATTCACCGCATCGGCAGATATGCCTACGGCGGAAAACCCCACGATGGCGCCAACAATGGAGTGAGTAGTGGAAACCGGCCACCCCTTGATACTCGCGATCATCAGCCAGGTGCCCGCCGCGAGAAGTGCGGAGAGCATTCCATAGACCATGAGCTCCGGGTTGTCGTCCATGATCGACGGATCGATGATGCCCTTCCGAATCGTCGAGGTGACCTCGCCACCGGCGAGATATGCCCCCAGGAATTCGAACAGCATGGCCACCAGAATGGCCTGTTTTAAAGTCAGGGCACCCGAACCCACCGACGTGCCCATGGCATTCGCCACATCGTTGGCGCCAATCCCCCAGGCCATAAAGAAACCAAAGAGGCAGGCCATGATCAAGAAAATAGTCCCGTATTGGGCGATGATCTCCATGGTGGCTCCCTACTTCGCCATGAGTATTTGCAGTCGATCGCCGGCAGCTTCGGCATCGTCTGCTACTGTGCAAACCAGAGATATGATTTGGTAGAGGAACATCACTTCCACCGGTGGCAGATCTTTTTCCAATTTGAACAACGCAGCGCGCATCTTGATCGCCATTTTGTCAGACGCCCGTTCGAGTTTATCGAGTGTCTTGAGCATATCCTCTACACGGCGCACCTCTTCCTGCCCGGTAAATCCAACCGCCAGTAATTCATCCAGCTCCTGAATAGCGCTGAGTGCCTGACCAGAGGTTGCTGCAGATGCCTCAGCCAGCTCGACGGCCGCATCCTGCAGCTTCTCGGGAAATCGAATGCTGCGACCGATGACCAAGCCCGCGATGTCCTTGGCGGTATTGGCAACATGATCCTGAATGCCGACCAGCGTCAATAAATCGGAACGAGGTACTGGCAGGAACAGGTTATTCGGTAAATGCTTTCGCACGGAGCGCTTCATTTTATCTGCCGCAGATTCCGCGGAGACGATGTCTTTGTGCACCTGCTTGGCGGAGTCCCAGTCGTCGGCAGCCATGGCCCGAAACAGCGCTGGCAACAGTTGTGCCGCCTGGTCTGCCAGCGCCATATGTTCCTGAATGGGGCCGATCGGTGACCGTCCAAACAGGTTGCCAAGAGGGCTTAAAATTGCCATAAAATTTGCTCTCGCTTCTCAGAATGTCGCAAGTGTAGGGGCAAATACTGCTGTTGTCACGGTACAGACACGTTAACTCACGCGGATGGACTAATTCGACACAGAAGGGGGCTTATTGGCCTAAAATTCGCCTTAATACGCCACTTCGTGGCCTATTTTTGCTTAATTCTTGCCGCTTATTCCCACTTTTACGGAAAACGCCCCGGCGGTTAGTGACGCCTAACCCGCTAATCCCCACAGCTCCTCACCACGTGCCCAGCTTGCATGAAAGCCCGAGGGAACCCTCTGAGGCAACTGCACCCTGCAAATGGGCCCCACGGTAATATCGCGGGCATCGAAAACCAGGCATTCTGATCGCCAGGTGTTTGAATCTGTGACAATCGTGGTCAGGTAGCCATCATCTTCTCCGCTGCTGCGGTTCGCGCCGGGTTTGGGCGCGTAGACTGTCTCACTGCCAAATACACCCGCTCCGTAATCCCATCGGGTGCTCTGCCCGGTTTCGTTGTTGTACTTGACCAGACCCGTGAAGCGCAGCGTGTGGCCACCCTCGCTGAGCAAGGGTATGCGTTGGTGATACGCATATTTTGATTTCACACCGTGGAAGACCGGGTTGGTCTTGTTGAACTCGGTGTTGAGATCATCAATATCGCCCTCGCGTACCTCACCGGTTACCCGATTAAAGCGCCAGCGATAGTTATTGGCCTCAAGGCGCATATAGGCAAGCATATGTGCCAGCTCGCCCTCGCCTGCCTGAGCACCGGGCATGGGATTAGTAGAGCGACACCCATCCATCACTACCCAATCGCCCGCTTCCCAACAATTGCTCACGTGCAATATGTAGCAGGGTTCACACTCGAACCAGCGCACATCACCGGTGTTACCGCGGCGTGGGATAATACCAAACCGGGTGGGTATATCCTGATGAAACGTAAGCACTCTCAGCTTGTGACGGCGCAGCACTTCAAGATCATGAAAAAACGGGAGGTCATGTAAAATCGCGTAGTGGGTAGTAAACCCGATGTCATGGGGCAATCGGGGGCCGGGTAATTCTATCGGCACCTCATGTAACAACTTCCCGGCGGCGTCGGCCACACCGAAGGTGAGGTAAGGCAACTCGTCGCCGTAGTCAAAGAACAGCAATTCTCC
This sequence comes from Halieaceae bacterium, assembly GCA_024224435.1. GTDB lineage: Bacteria > Pseudomonadota > Gammaproteobacteria > Pseudomonadales > Halieaceae > Marimicrobium. The sequence continues at coordinate 2,685 of JAAENL010000429.1, read as the reverse complement.
TGTGGCCCAGTCAACTTTAGAGTGAGCCGAGAGGCGTCGCTGGCTGCGCCCCTCCAACGTAAAAGAACCCTTACTCTCCAGAGTGCGACCGTCGAGCAAAAAGGGATTGCCAGCGTTGTACCAGAGCGTCACCAAATCGCCCTTGTAACAAAGCACATCGGTGTTAGAGGTATCCTTTATACCAAATTCAGACACGCTGTAATCAAACGGGCCCATCACGCCTGGCGAAACGGAATAACCCTGCTGCTGTTCGGCTAACAGAGCCTCTGTTCTGATTAGACGATTGCGATATGAGGCTTTGCCATCTCTAAAGTAAACGGCGTGTACCATGCCATCACCGTCGAAGGGGTGGTACCGATTTTTGGGCTGGAACACGGGATTAGGGCCATTGCGCAGATAAGCACCCTCAAGGTCGAGAGGCAGTTCACCCTCTATGGCGAGATTTTCCGCGGCTATCTCATGACGAGCAGGCGCATAGACACCATGCAGATAGGGGTTGTCCAGTTGATAGATCCAGGGAGCGGTATCATCAAATTGCGTGACGCCACCGAGACAGCGTTCGGTGCTGTCAAAATTAGCGAAGCCCTTTGCTTTGCTCATGGGGGACCTGTTTCACCTTTGCCTGGTTGCTCAGCATTGAGTGTAACCTCTACCTGATACTGACAAGCAATCTTATTTTGACTGGAAAGTCAGATTTGAGCAGGAACAGCCCCATGAGAGGTGCGAAAGTACCCTCTGATGGGACCTCTGTGGTCAATACCGTCAGGTTTGTGTCGTCCCGGCCGACGAAGCCAATGCCGCATCATCACCCACTCGAGTTTGCACCGCAATAAAACTGACACACATCAACGAAAGGTCAGTTCCAACGTTTCCCGGCCTATAAACCATTGATTATGGTTTATCTTTCGAGATCAACTACTGAAACGTATCTCAGTACCAACTGCAAGAGGTCTTCTATGTTCTGTATTCAATGTGAACAGACGCTTTCCAATGAAAAAGTAACGGGCTGCCAATTCAAGAAAGGAAAATGCGGTAAAGAGTCCGATACCGCTGATTTACAGGATTTGCTCATCTATATGTTACAGGGAATCGGACAGTATGCGCATCGCGCGCGGCAGCTGGGCGCCATCGATCAACAGATCGACCGATTCATTCCCGCTGCTTTTTTTACCACCTTAACCAATGTAAATTTTGATGAAGATCGCTTTGTTGCTTTGCTGGGACAGGCCAAAGAAGTTCGTCAGAAAGCAGAGAATCTTTACAGAAATGCCTGCGCTATCAACACAACGTCGCCGGAAGCGTTATCAGGACCCGCTTTATTCGAGCTCGCCGCGACCAAAGAGGGTATGCTCGCCCAGGCTGCTGAGGCATCCATCAGAGAAGACGAAGCGGGACCTGACGTATTCGGCCTGCGGTGTCTGATTTTGTTCGGGCTAAAGGGCTGTGCGGCGTACGCTGAACATGCCTTGGTACTGGGCGAGGAGAGCGAAGAGCTATTTGGCAGCTTCCATGAGTACCTTCACTTTATCGCAGCCAAGCCGACGGACATTGACAGCTTGTTGGCGGCTGCGATGGGCATCGGCGAACTCAATTTAAACATCATGGCATTACTCGACCAGGGTTCGACCAGCCGCTTTGGTCATCCGGAACCCACTCAGGTTCGCTGCACACCGATTGCGGGCAAGGCCATTCTGGTCAGCGGACACGACCTCGTAGACCTTGAAGCCATTCTGAAACAAACCGAAGACAGTGGTATCAACGTGTACACCCATGGCGAGTTGTTACCTGCGCATGGCTACCCTGCACTAAAGGCCTACTCCCACCTCGCGGGAAACTACGGCGGTGCATGGCAGGATCAACAGCAAGACTTTGCTGCTTTTCCGGGCGCAATTGTAATGACTTCGAACTGCATCATTGACCCCAGCCTTACAGGCTATGCCGATCGAATTTTTACCGCAGGACCGGTAGGCTGGCCCGGCGTGGAACATATTGTCGAACACGATTTCTCCAAGGTCATTGAGGTTGCCCTGCACCAACCTGGGTTCACGGCTGACCTCATTGAAGAATACCTGACCGTTGGATTTGGGCGTAATGCAGTCCTAAATGTAGCCGATGTGGTGATTGATGGCGTCAAGAACGGAGCTATTAGTCATTTTTTCCTAGTGGGTGGCTGTGACGGCGCAGATTCTGGTCGTAACTACTATTCCGATTTCGCGGACAACGCGCCTGATGACAGCGTTATCCTGACACTGGGTTGCGGAAAGTATCGCTTCAACAAGAAAAACTATGGTGACATCGGCGGTATACCTCGCCTTCTGGACGTTGGCCAATGTAACGATGCCTATTCAGCCATTCAAATAGCGTTGGCACTCGCAGACGCCTTTGACTGCGACGTGAATGACTTGCCCCTGACCATGATCATTTCCTGGTTTGAGCAGAAAGCAGCGGCGGTATTGCTGAGCCTGTTATACCTGGGCATCAAAGGTATCCACCTGGGCCCTTCGCTGCCCCAATTTCTGACACCAGATTTGGTTGATTTTTTAGTCGAAAATTTTGACTTGAAACCAACTGGCGATGCTCAGGCAGACATAAAAAATATCCTTGAGGTGGCCTAGCGGCCATCACAAAAAGTATCCGCAAACACCGGGGTCACGCGGCCCCGTTTTCTTGTTCCACTGTTTGAGC
>JAAENL010000428.1 GCA_024224435.1 Halieaceae bacterium | reverse complement strand
GTCCAGTGCAGCTCTTCGCCGCCGCCCGCGAAGACAATATCCTGCTTGCCAAGTTGAATCTGCTCCATTGCGTTTCCAATGCAGTGCGCGCTGGTAGAGCAGGCCGACGAGATAGAGTAGTTCACGCCTTTGATCTTGAAGGGGGTGGCGAGACAGGCCGAGACTGTACTGCCCATGGTTTGTGTCACACGGTATGGGCCGACTCTGCGCAGGCCTCTCTCCCGTAAAATATCTGCTGCCTCGACCTGGCTGGCAGAGGAGGCGCCGCCGGAGCCAGCAATAATGCCGGTGCGAGCATTGGAGACCTGTGCCGGCTCCAGTCCCGCATCGACGATGGCCTGTTGCATCGACACATAAGCAAAGGCAGCGGCGTTCCCCATGAATCGTAACTGCTTGCGGTCAATGTGTTCGCTGAGGTCGATAGCGGGTGCGCCGGAGATATGCGAGCGCATACCCACTTCGATCTGTTCCTCGCTTGTGCTGACGCCGGAGCGACCATCGTAAAGTGCCTGGGCGACGGCATCCGCGTCGTTGCCGAGGCAGGAGACGATACCCATTCCGGTAATTACCACTCGTTTACTCATGCGCTTAGAAAGACTCCGTGGATGTGAATAGTCCGACACGCAGGTCTTTCGCGGTGTAGATCTCACGATCATTCACCGAGAGAGAGCCGTCCGCGATGCCCATTACCAGCTTCCGCTCGATCACCCGCTTAATATTGAGGGTGTAAACTATCTTCGGAGCGCTCGGCAGTATCTGACCGCTGAACTTCACCTCGCCACATCCCAGCGCTCGACCGCGGCCTGGATTGCCGCGCCAGCCAAGAAAAAATCCGACCAGCTGCCACATCGCGTCGAGTCCGAGACAGCCCGGCATGACAGGGTCTCCGGGAAAGTGACAATCGAAAAACCACAGGTCGGGCGAGATATCCAACTCGGCGACAATTTCACCCTTGCCATAGCCGCCGTTTTCAGAGCTGATATGGATGATGCGATCTACCATGAGCATCTGGTCGGT
>JAAENL010000427.1 GCA_024224435.1 Halieaceae bacterium | reverse complement strand
AGGCGGTGCAAGCGCACCAGGGGGTCGAGCAGCACCAGGTGGGGGCGCAAAGCCGCCACGGTGGCTTTTAAGCGTTTTTGATCGTGCTCAAGGTCCAGGCGCAGGGTAGAGGCGGTAATCACATACAGGTTGAGCCGGTCGATATCGAGCCTACGATGGGCACACAGGGCCTCAATGCGAGTCCGAACAGCGCTGTTGGCATCCTCGGCCATAAAAATTAGTGCCGGGCCAGGCTGTTTTACCGCAAAGTGTCCCAGGCAGGGGGTGGCGGAAGCGACACTGAGCGCCATGTCCAGACCGAGCCAAGATTTGCAGCATTTTGGGGCACCGCCGATGATTCCCACCGCGCACTGGGCCCACAGCGACTCGATCAGCCAGAGCTTCTCGGGTGGTTGGATCTCAAGCTCATTGGCCCGGCATACGGGCAGCATCTGAGGGTTTAGTTCCATAGCATCCTTTTGGCCTGGGCGATATGATTACTGTCGAGCACGTCACAGTCACAATCGTGTGCGATTTCAAGAGACTTGAGGGCCAGATGGTCGGTGGCGCGCAAGTTGCCGCGTCCGATCTCGTAAAGGGCGTCTATCGCAGCGCTATCAAAGGGGCAGCTAGCCAGGCCGGCAATATGACAGCGATGCTCAATGTAGGGTTTTATCTCGCCGCGTGAAAGCAGACGTAAAGTGGCATAATGTGCCAGACGGCGGGCGACGTCTTCCAGCCGTGGATGGCTCAACAGTTTCGCCAGCGGTGACTGCCCGCTCAAGATGACACTGACCACCAGGCGGCTGTCCATATCAAAATTTGTGAGAATACGCAGAATGCCAAGTACCTCAGGGCGGATGTCATGGGCTTCGTCAAGCAGCAGTACCGGGCGCAGTCCGTCGATATCAAAGGAAGCACTAAAGCGATCCT
>JAAENL010000426.1 GCA_024224435.1 Halieaceae bacterium | reverse complement strand
GAGAAAAGCCCCTCCCCCGCACGCCGGCAAGGGGCCTCTCTGAGACGGGTTCGGCTGGGCCCGGGGAACCCCGGACCCAGCCTGAAGTCACAATCACATGCAGTGCGAGCGCACCATGCGTGATTACTTGAGCTCGATTTCCGCGCCTGCTTCTTCGAGCTTCTTCTTGATTTCCTCGGCTTCGTCCTTAGAAACGCCTTCTTTGACAGCCTTGCCGCCGGCTTCAACCAGCTCTTTGGCTTCTTTGAGGCCCAGGCCGGTCAGGGCGCGAACTTCTTTGATGACGTTGATTTTCGAAGCGCCAGGCGACTTCAGGATGACGTCGAACTCGGTTTGCTCTTCTTCAGATGCACCGCCGGCATCTGCCGGGCCAGCCATCATTACTGCGCCGCCAGCGGCGGGCTCGATGCCATACTCGTCTTTGAGGATGGTTTTCAGTTCTTGTGCTTCCAGCAGGGTCAGACCCACGATGCTTTCGGCGAGTGCTTTCAGATCAGCCATTTTAGACTCTTTCCGTTCTTAGGTATGTGTTCCAACGTTGTGACAATGTCACGACGCGGCTCTCAAAAAGTTGCTTACGCAGCCTCTGCCTTTTCCTCGACGGTAGACAGGATGGATGCGATGTTCGAAGCAGGTGCGCCAATTGCACCGGCGATGTTGGAAGCAGGGGCGCCGAGCATGCTTGCGATCTGAGCAATAAGCTCGTCGCGCGAAGGCATTTTCGACACTGCTGTAACACCAGCACGGTCCAGAGCGTTCTCGCCCATTGCACCACCAAGGATCTCAAATTGCTTGTGATCTTTGGCGAAGTCCTCGGCCACTTTGGCGGCTGCCACAGGGTCCTCGGAATAGGTCAGAACGGTCATACCCGACAGAAGGCCACCGATGCTCTCGCATGGTTTGCCGTCCAGGGCGATCTTGGCGAGCCTGTTCTTGGCGACACGAACAGCACCACCCGCATCACGAGCACGTGCGCGAAGGTCCTGCATGTCAGCAACCGTGAGACCCGCGTAGTGGGCAACCACTACAACGCCAGAGCTTTCAAAGATCTGGCCGAGCTCGTCGACCAACTTCTCTTTTTGTGCTCTATCCACAGTTTTACTCCAAAATTGGGGATTGCTCCCCGGCTCAGTTTTGCACACCCCAAAAGGGCGCGCGTTTAGGTCCATACAGAGGGTTGGGAACCAAGATCACCGAAGCCCGCAAAGGCCTCTAAGAATTCTTGTCTCTTACCCCATCTCAGAAAGGAATTATTCAGATCGAAACCTGAACCCTTCGTCTTGGACAGGCCACGCGCAGAGAATCAAATGAAGCTCTGTGTGTGGGTAGGCGTCATTTAGCCCCCGCACCGAACAATTGCAAGGCTCATTGCAACCAGCCCTAAACCTCCAACCGCGCGCGGTATGGAAAAACCGGTTAGCCGTCCTTAGAGAGTGCGTTTCATTCTCCCACAGGCACGTTAGATTGAAGGTATTGCCACCAGCCCCTACTTTTCTGATCCAAGGCGTTCACATGACATCCTCCTGCGACTTGTCCAACGACCACCTGTCTCTGTCCGTCGCGTCCATGGGCGCCGAAATGCAATATCTGCGCACGGCTGCCGGCGCCGATCTTCTCTGGAATGGTGATCCGGCGTTTTGGACCGGCCGTGCCCCGGTTTTGTTTCCGATTGTGGGCAAAGCGGTAAACGATACCATCGCAGTTGGCGCGCATGAGGCCCAAATGCCCCAGCATGGCTTCGCCAGACGGTGCGACTTCAGTCTGGAAGAGCAAAGCACAACACGATGCCACCATGTGCTACGCCCCAACGACAAAACGCGCGCAGCTTATCCCTTCGAATTCGCGCTTCACATTTCCCACGAACTCAACAACGACACCCTCACTGTGTCCGCAAGAGTAGAGAACCACTCCAGTCGCCCTATGCCTTTTGGCTTTGGGTTTCATCCGGCCTTTCGCTGGCCACTGCCCGGATCCGACGCCTCGAAACACTCCATAAACTTGGAAACCAAGGGCGCTCCAAAACAAAGACCTTTGCGCCCCGATGGTCTTCTGGAGCGGGACCTCGTGCGCAGCCCCTTTGACAACGGAGAGCTTGAAATCACAGAGCCGCTCTTTGCACATGGGGCGCTTGTGTTCCCCAACGGATCTGATGACCTAATCTTTTCGGCAAATGCTGGGCCAAAGCTCGCTTTCCGCTTCCACAATTTGCCAGACCTTGCCCTTTGGAAACTCGTAGGGGCCCCGTTTCTTTGCATCGAGCCATGGCATGGCACGGCATCGCTTGTCGGCGACGGCCCGCAAATCGGCGCCAGACCCAACAGTTTGGTGCTTGAACCAGACGTCGGTGTCGAATTCGGCTATTCAGTCACAGTGACGCCCTAGGCAATAGAAAAAGGCGCCCCAAACGGGACGCCCTCAAAATTCTCAGATCAGAAGATCTTACTGAGCGGAAGCGTTGTCGATGTCGAGGGTCACGCCCGGGCCCATGGTGGAGCTCAGAGCGATCTTTTTGACATACGCGCCTTTTGCGCCAGCAGGCTTGGCTTTCAGAACGGCGTCCATGAAGGCACGCACGTTCTCAACCAGCTTGTCTTCACCGAAGGACGCTTTGCCGACGCCCGCGTGTACAACACCGGCTTTCTCGACTTTAAACTGAACTTCGCCGCCTTTGGCTGCTTCCACGGCCGCTTTCACGTCCATGGTCACGGTGCCAACTTTGGGGTTCGGCATCAGGTTGCGCGGGCCCAGGACTTTACCCAGACGACCAACAACAGGCATCATGTCCGGTGTCGCGATGCAGCGATCAAAGTCGATGGTGCCGCCCTGAACGGTTTCCATCAGATCTTCTGCGCCAACGATGTCCGCGCCAGCAGCTTGTGCTTCTTCGGCTTTCGGGCCGCGTGCAAAAACAGCAACGCGCACGGATTTACCAGTGCCGTTAGGCAGGCCAACTACGCCGCGGACCATCTGGTCTGCGTGACGCGGGTCAACGCCCAGCTGAACAGCGATTTCAACGGTTTCGTCGAATTTCGCGGTGGCATTGCCTTTGACCAGAGCAACAGCTTCTTCAACGGTCAGGTTAGTTTTGCCTGCGAACGCTTCACGCGCTGCGGCAGTACGTTTACCAACATTAGCCATTACTTCACCTCGATGCCCATAGAACGCGCGGAGCCAAGGATGATCTGCATTGCAGCATCGATGTCGTTTGCGTTCAGGTCTTTCATTTTCGCTTCGGCGATTTCTTTCACCTGAGCGGGGGTCACGGAACCCACGGTCTCACGACCAGGCAGGTTTGCACCGGATTTCAGCTTAGCAGCCTTCTTCAGGTAGTAAGACGCAGGCGGCGTCTTGATGTCCATGGTGAAGGACTTGTCCTGATAGTAGGTGATCACGGTCGGGCACGGCGCGCCGGGCTCCATGTCCTGCGTCTTGGCGTTGAACGCCTTACAGAATTCCATGATGTTGATGCCGCGCTGACCCAGCGCCGGACCGACGGGCGGGGAGGGGTTGGCTTGACCTGCAGGAACCTGCAGCTTCATTGTACCAGCTAGCTTCTTAGCCATTTGGTTTTCCTTTCAACGTAGGTGAAACGCGTTCCACCCGGTTTGTGTTGCGTGGTCCGACCAAGACATCGCGATGCCCGAATCTCCCACGAGAGAGTCTCGCCCTAAGACGATAGAGGCGGCGTTTACGCCTGATTTGCGGGGTTTGCAAGGGGGTGATTGCCTGCGGGCATGCCCGAAACCCGCGCCGCCCAAACACAAAATGCAGACATCAGAGACAAGCCAGCGCGCCACACGTTAGATCCACCGCGGCACTTGGCGCTTATACTCGACATAAGCCCCTCCAATTGTCGCATCCAGATGCATCTCTTCGGACAACGTTTGTCGATAGACCGCGAGCGCCCCGACAATCAGGCACAAAGTTGAGAACCAACTCGGCAACGCCAGCCAAAACCCGACCTGCGCGATGATGACGCCCAAGAAGGCTGGATTGCGAGAAAACCGATAAGGCCCGGTATCCAAAAGCATTCTTGGCCCTTCACGATCGAAGCCAGACCGCCAATGACGCCCCAGTGCAAAATGGCTGACAAGCGTGAGGCCAAAACCGGCCGTCAAAAAGCTCACCCCAAGCAGGATCAATGCCGGGTACTGAAATGCTGGCCACAGACCAAGATAGACGTCAAAGGCCGGATCGACCGCCCGCAAAACACAAACGGCCCAGATCGTGACGCGGAACACGCGAAACACCATATGATTCCACCACGTCGCACAATACCTCTGGCCCGGCAGGACAATCTCAACCCGCTCTTTGAGCCTCAAGAAAGCAACGCGTGATGTGTAGAACACAGCTACAAAGGTAAAAAACACCGCCAAGTAGATGCGGACAGCGTCAGAAAGCGTGGCGGAGAAGTCCATATTGAGGTCAGGTCGTTTCTTTGTCCGTCAGCATTGCGGGCTGGGTTTGGGGTCACGCCCACTGTAACCGCGCCAGAAAATGTGACAAGCCAAACACTTAGCCGAATTCAGCCCGACAAATAAAAACACCACTTAGAGAAGTGACGCCTTTGACGTTCTTGTTTTGCGGGCAAAGATGGTCACGGCCGCTTTCACGCGTCGTTGGCCTGACCCAGAATCCACCCCAGATGCGCGCTCCAATCCTCAGGTGGCTTCCCACCTTTGCCGATCGCCTTGTGCCCGAAATACAAATGCAGGATCAGATCCGCCGTCGCCGTGCGTTTTTCCCCGACCTCGCCAACCTCAAATCTATCCAGCACGCCCAGAATCCCGTTCCGCAACCGTACCGTCATCGCCTCGGCTTTTGCCGCAACCGTCTCGTTCGCCGGCCCCAATTCCACCACCGCGTTACAGATGAAGCACCCCTTGCGAGCATCTGCTTCCGGCGAAAAGAGTACCGACAAACACGCCTGAGCTGAACCCGCGTCGCACCCTGCTAAGGTCGCCACAGTCGCACTTACGACCTGATCGTCATACCGGTCCAATGCCGCAATATAGACCGACAGCTTATCCCGAAACGCCTTGTAAAAACTGCCCCGCGTGAGGCCCATCGCCATCAGCAAATCCGGCAGGTTCGTCGCCACATACCCCTGACGCCAGAAGATATCGAGCGCGCCGTCCAGCGCGGTGTCCATGTCAAATTCACGGGGTCTTGCCATAACGCCATTCCCTTTTCTCTCTTGCCATCCTGCGGGAATTCACAAGCTTTCACAATCATTTGTTTTGTACCATTTGGTTCCTAATGGCAAACAACTCCTGTCAGAACGCAGGTTCTCACACTGCTTACCTCCCCTCGCCGCGCTTCTTCGTGACGCGGCCCAACAAACGGATATTGTTATGAAAGCTGTAAAAACCCTGATCTCCGGCGTGGCCCTCTCGGTTGCCCTCACCACCGCCGCCCTCGCCGCTGGCCCTGAAATCAACGCCTCCAACACCGGCCTCGCTCTGCAAGGCTACGACCCCGTGGCCTACTTCACCCTCGGCGCCCCGACCGAAGGCAACTACACCATCACCACAACCCACAACGACGCCACTTATCGCTTCGTCAGCGAAGAGCACAAAGCCGCCTTTGAAGCTGACCCCGAAGCTTACCTGCCGCAATACGGCGGCTACTGCGCCTTTGGTGCAGCGATGGGCTTCAAATTCGACGGTGATCCAGAACTCTGGAAAGTGGTCGACGGCGAACTTTTCCTGAACCTCGCCCAAGACATTCAGGACCGCTGGAACGCCGACATTCCGGGCTTCATCCAGCAGGCCGACGCAAAATGGACTGACATCGAGCACAAAACACCTTCAGAACTTCAGTAAACACCCTGCCCGTCCGGTCCGCCGGACGGGCTTTTGACCGTTTCAGGCCGGCGCGCTGACTTCGAACACTTTGTTCACCCGCTCGCTGTCTTGCCGAAACGTGCGAAACCCCATCGCGTCGTAATATCCCAGCGCCTCAGCGCTTTGCGCTCCAATCGCGGCATCAATCTTGCGCAAGCCTGCCGCAAGCGCCTTCGACCGTGTGACGGCAAACAACTGCTTCCCAACGCCGCGCCGTGCGGCCTTTGGGTTTACGTGGGTGCCAATGATGCCCCAACCGGCCGCCGTCCCATAGGGATTGCCTTCGCGCGCCAACTTCAAAACTTGAAGGCCCAAAATGTTGCCATCGTCGTCTGCCACGGCACAGGAAATATTGTCCTCATGGCCCACATAGACGTCGCGAACATAGTCGGGATCGGCGGGCAAGCTCCGCTTGCCCAGCGCCACCAATTCCTCAAGAAACGCGCTCACCTGCGCAACGTCGCGCAACTCTGCCTGTCGAATAATCATACCGGTCCAATCTGCTCAAAATACAGATCGCACCGTCGCAACTCCGACTGCAAAGAACAACCGTGCCTGATGATCAGAACTTACCGGAATTCGCCCATTCCTCGCGTGGTGGCACAGGTTCGGCATTGTCCCAATGCTCGACAATCTTGCCCCCCTCCAGCCGGAAGATATCCGCCTGACACATGTCCTGCCCCGCAAGCCTGGTGCGGTTCAACGTGGCAACAAAATTGCCCTCACCCACCATCAAGAAGCACTCCTGATAGCTCAAAGGGCAATCCGCCGCTCCGTAGTATTCAGCAAACGCCGCCAACCCGTCGTCCATCTCGGGCGAATGCTGGAGAAACACCTCATCACTGATGAAGTCCCCCATCCGATCGACCCGCCGCCCGATCAGACAGGCGTCAATATATTCCGCCACCAGCGCCTTGTTGGCGGTCGTCGCCGCAAGATCCGTGACCTCGGTTGCCCCATCCACCAATGTTCGCCCCGCAGGATTTGGCGCGCTGTCCTCGCCAATCACATCCCAATGCTCAATGATCAGGCCCGCCTCATCGCTGTCAAAGAAATCCGTTGTCACCCAACGCGCTGCGCCGCCATTCAAAATCTGATGCGCCTGCACGAAAACCTTCGGCCCGTCCTGCAACGCCCGCACAATACGGATATCCCGTTCTGGATTGCGCTCGATGAACGGGCCAAAGAAGGCCAAAAAGCCTTCCTTCCCATCGGCAACACCAGTGGAATGCTGGGTATAGCGCGCACCAGTATAAGCGTTTATCGCCTCCTCCGCCTGCCCGTCCCTGATCCCCTTCATATAAAGATTGATCGCATTCTCTTTGGCTGTGGCCATGACGCCCTCCAACAAACCGCACAATGAAAAACGCCCCGATGGTGACACATCGGGGCGCTTTCGCAATTCACGATTTTGCGGGGGCTTAGCCCTGCTTGGTCACCTGAGTGTATTCCAACTCGACCGGAGTTTCGCGACCAAAGATCGACACCGTTACCTTCAGGCGCTGGTTGTCTTCGTCCACTTCCTCGACCATGCCGTCGAAATCCTCGAACGGGCCGTCGTTGACCTTGACCTTCTCGCCCACCTCGAAGCTGATCATCAGCTTCGGCGCTTCTTCGCCTTCTTGTACGCGGCCAAGGATGCCTTGCACTTCGGCGTCACGCATCGGCATCGGACGGCCCTGTGGACCAAGGAAACCGGTGACGCGGTTGATGGAGTTGATCAGGTGATAGCCCTGATCGCTCATTTCCATGTGCACAAGAACGTAACCGGGCATAAAGCGGCGCTCTGTGGTCACTTTCTTGCCACGGCGCACTTCGATCACTTCTTCGGTCGGCACCAGCACTTCATCAATCTGGTCCTCAAGCCCTTGCTCTTCGACCGACGTGCGGATTGTCTCGGCGACCTTCTTCTCGAAGTTCGAAAGCACGCTTACCGAATACCACCGTTTTGCCATGTGACCGTTCTTTCCCGTCTTACCGGCCTTGGCCGGATGTCATTTCAATACGTCGCCCCGGCGGGGGCTGTCGGGAACAAAAAATCGGCGTGTAACTTGATTCGCCACACGCCACATTCCCGAAGTAGGCAGTGAGTTACCGCCGATGTCAGTTGATTTCAAGAGCCAAAGGCCTAAGCCTCTGCTGCAGGTATTAGCCAAACAGCGAAAGAAGGCCGTTCAAACCACCGCGGATCAGGATATCCACCAGCGAAAAGAAGGCCGCAGTCAGCGCCGCCATGATAAATACCATAACCGTGGTCAGCAGAACTTCACGACGGGTTGGCCAAACGACTTTGGACACTTCCGCGCGGACTTGCTGAATAAAGGTAATCGGATTGGTTTTCGCCATGACGCTTCTTCTTTGCCTTGATCAGAGGCTGACATACTTGGGCCTTGCGCTAAATTCAAGGCCCTTCCGTGCGCATTCTCCGATACGTGCCTCTCAGTAGCGGATTCGTGACAACCGTTCGGCAAATGCCGGGTCGATCGGACCATCCCAGACATCATCCTCTGATGCGGGACGATGCAGGAAATGTCGATTGCGGCGCGGGGTCACTTTTTCCAGCGCCCGTGCCAGATCCGGGTTGTTCCAAAGCAAACGCTGAAAGCGCCGCATCATAAAGCGCGCCATGCGATCCTGGCCGATAAGCGCCCCAATCAGCAAAGGCACGGAAATCAACACCAGCGCCAACACCGGAATAAACATCGGCTTCCAATAGACCACCCCGCTCAAAAACAGGATCGACAAAAGGCGCGGCGTGGTCAGGAATCTGCGCAATGCACGCCCCGGCCCACCCTCAACAACTTGGATTTTTCGCCAGCTGCCCTTGCTGGGCCCGTTGGCCCAATCATGCCAATCTGCCTCTGCATTGGACGACGCGGAGGGCGCATGGTGCGCAGAATCGGAATCGGCACGCACATCCTGTGCTGTTTCTTCTGACGAAAGGTCCTGAACCGTCTTTTTGCGACTTAGCTTCTGTCTCAAAGTTGTCGCCGCCGCAGCTTCCGGAATGGTGTCGGGAACGACATCATCCTCGGCAACAAGCGTGCGAATGGTGTCCAGCGTGTCCGCGCCGAACGGTTCCCCCGGTTCTTTGATATCTTGGCCGTATTGCGGAACACTCCCGCCTTCATACAGCGTCGGTTCGTCGTTGCTCATACCCGTCACCAAACTCAGACCTAGAAAACGGCTTCAAAATGAAGCCAGCGCCACTCCGAAAAGTCGCGCAGGATTCGATAAAATCGATCCTTGAGTGTTAGTCTTTACTTTACACTTGGGTCACAGGCAGGCGGAGATGTGGCGGATTTATGGCAAATCCCACCAACTTACACTCAAAGCGTTTCTCGAAAGTCTGATAAAGCCGGGCAGCGCGCTACCGCATCAATTTCCGCCGGAAATCAGCCGATGCGCCAGTCTCAGCTCATGCCGCCAGTATCCAAGGCACCACATTCCGACACTACGCAGCCCGTCACGCACGCGTTCGGGGCCAATCGCGACGGCGGCAACCATCACCATAATCAGCGACCACAGCAGCAACCGCATCACTTCGGTTGGCGTAAGAGCAGCCAATGTCGCGACCATCACCAAGGACAGCAGACGAGATCGCGGCCAGCGCCGATGTCCCAAAAGCTCTTCCTCCGCTCGCTTGGCCGCAAGTTTGGCCTTCGTGGCGCCGACAAGGTCAGGCGCGTTGCGCTGCATGGCGGACTCCACAGGAGACACTCCAGGATCGATTCCCGCTTCCGCTTGAAGGCCCACCGTCCGGCGCGCAGCCTCAAGCATCAGGCGATGCACATCTTTGCCTGACTTCGGTGTTTCCACCTCATCCCGCTCAGGCAGGAACGGAGCGGTCTCGTCAAAGTCCCCCAACCTCCAGTTCTGTCCCATGCCACTCACCTCCAAATTCACGTCGCGCAGCCCCCACCAGCGTCGAAAAGGTTAATGCAACGTTAATCTGGCGAGTCTGGGCGCGCTTCGGGGCTTTCTTAGGGCCATTTGTGTCGCAACTTAGGCAGCTGATCCCCGCGCGACGCCACAGGCGGGCGCAGAGCGGACTTGGGCGGCAACGGCGACGGCGCTCGCATGAACTCCAATGGCGGCAACGCAACGGGTGCCTTTGCCTTTCGGCTGCGCACTGTGATCGCGATGCTCAAGAGGCTCTCCATGGTGTAGTAGGACCGAAACAACCGAAACAACGTGTATTCCGGAAGATAGAGCAGCGCAGAACCTGTTTTGTTAATGCAGGTTGCCATGACAGACACCAGAAACGGCGCCCCCAACATCACCGCAGCAATTGCGTTCAACTGTGGTCTCAGGTCACGCGTGAATGGGTCAAAGTATTCAATCAGCCCAAAGGCTATCAGACACAGGGTCATCGCCCGCATCGCCGTGTTGAGCAGCATCAGGGGCAGGATCACAATTCCCCGAATGGAACCTTTGTGCAGCTGGCTGGCAACTTCGCACCGCGCGGCAATATGGAATGCCGATCGAAACCACCGCATACGCTGCTCTCGCATGTGGTGCAAAGTTGCGGGAACCTCACTTTCAGCTGTCCGTCGTCAGAGTTTTTGGAACCAATGGCGGTTTAAACTAAGAGAGAGTTTGGCTCATCTGGTTTGTGTGATTATGCGGCGTGTTTGCTGTGATGCAAGCGTCGCGCTTCGAATGTCTTCCGTTTGATCCTTTCCCTTTGTTTCAGAATGGCTTTATCGCGTCCGAAGTAGACATCGGCGGGTGTGACGTTGTCCAGGCTCTCGTGATAGCGCTGGTGATTGTAATGATCGACGAAGGCTTCGATCTGGGCTTCTAGATCACCCGGCAGGAAGTAGTTTTCCAGCAAGATCCTGTTCTTCAAGGTTTGATGCCAGCGCTCAATCTTACCTTGGGTTTGAGGATGATACGGCGCACCACGACTGTGTTTCATACCTTTGTTCTGTAACCAACCAGCCAGGTCGGCAGAGACATAACTTGAGCCGTTATCACTGAGCAGTCTTGGTTTGTGAACAACATGGACCTGGTCACAGCCGGAGGCCTGCAAGGCCAGATCGAGGGTGTCTGTCACATCTTCAGCCCGCATGGTCGTGCAGAGTTTCCATGAGATGATGTAACGGCTGTAGTCGTCCAAGATCGTGCTGAGATAGAACCAGCCCCAGCCAAGAACCTTGAGATAGGTAAAGTCGGTCTGCCAAAGCTGGTTGATGGCTGTCGTCTTGTGTTTGAACTCATTTGCGGCTTTCAGCACAATGAAGGCAGGGCTGGTGATCAGATCATGTGCCTTAAGCGTACGATACACTGTGGATTCCGATACAAAGTAGCGTTCTTGATCCGTGAACGTCACCGCTAATTCGCGTGGCGACAGTTCTGTCTCCTTCAGGGCGAAGTCGACGACTTTGCGCTTCACCTCATCGGGAACGCGGTTCCAAACGTGCTTTGGCTTGGGAGACTGATCCTTAAGTCCAGCCGCCCCGCGCTGCAGGTATCGGTCGTACCAACGGTAGAATGTGGTGCGAGGGATACCCAGTTTGGCCAATGTCAGACGCGCTGACAGATGGCTTTCTTCAACCAACCGAATGATCTCCAGTTTCTCAGATGCAGAGTATCTCATTCGTGGTCGTCCCCATCGCCGGTCATGCTTTTTTTGAGCAAGCGCAGTTCGAGCGTTTGCTCCGCAACAACCTCCTTCAGATCACGAGCTTCGCGCCGCAAGTCCTTGACCTCGTCGGTTGTCGCTGCACGTGCTGTGTCACCAGCAAGCCGCTTCTTTCCGGCTTCCATGAAGTCCTTCGACCATTTGTAATAAACACCTTGGGAAATACCCTCACGGCGGCACAGCTCTGCAATGCTGTCTTCTCCGCGAAGGCCATCCAGCACAACCCGGATCTTCTCTTCGGCTGAATACTGTTTGCGTGTTGCCCGCTTGATGTCTTTGACGATCTTTTCGCCGGGGCTCTTACTTGTCTTTCTCATCGTCCACTCCTCAGTGGTTACGATGAGCCAAGAACACTCTCTTATCAAATACCGCTATTTGGACCCATAGGCGCTGACGTCAGACAGAACTGGAACGCAACACCTCTGCTGCAGAGTAAGGGAAAGACGATATGGCTAAGCGCAAACGGCTCACCCCCGCGAACCCGGTTTTCTTAGGTAGTGAAGCTTCCGTCCCACGCCAGATGCACAGTGCCCCTATTGCTGATGTTGCAGGCGAAGCGTCAACGCGTGCAGCGTTGGACGAAGTGAGCGAAACGTTGACCCGCGCCCGCAGTGAAGGCCGGCTGGTCATCCCGGTTTCACTTGATCAAATTGACCACGATTATCTGGTGCGTGACCGTGTCGCTGTTGATGACGAGGAAATGGAGGTTCTGATCAACAGTCTGCGCGCCCGTGGCCAGCAGGCGCCGATTGAAGTTGCCCCGCTGGAGGCCGGGCGTTTCGGTTTGATTTCAGGCTGGCGGCGTTGCACCGCTTTGAAACGACTT
>JAAENL010000425.1 GCA_024224435.1 Halieaceae bacterium | reverse complement strand
GCAATCGTCCTCGTAGTGTTACTTTTGATAACATGCGTACTCGCCAGGTTATTCTCTGCCTCTGGGGATAAAACAGAGAGGG
Organism: Halieaceae bacterium; assembly: GCA_024224435.1. GTDB lineage: Bacteria > Pseudomonadota > Gammaproteobacteria > Pseudomonadales > Halieaceae > Marimicrobium. The sequence goes on along the minus strand of JAAENL010000425.1, from coordinate 3,240 downwards.
ATGGCGGCCGTGATAGGCGCGCAGGTCACCGTGAATCGGGTGCTTTCCACGCTGTATCCATTCGGCCGTCAGGAGAGAGTTGCGCTTCGATCCATGCGATGAAAATGCAGCGTTTTCTCAGTGAAGAGGCGCCTAGCTTACCATTAGAGAATTGTTGTGCTGCTGAATGTCAATGCAAATATGTTCATCACGTCGATCGGCGTAGTGACTCAAGGGACCGCCGTTTTGGAAGCGCGAACTCCGCCAATGAATCGGAATTCTGGAGCCAGCGCAACCGCCGCATCAGCAGTGGTCGTCGGCAAGCTGACGTTCTCTCTGCGTGATAACCGACAACAGCTAACCCCCAGCGCTTCTGCGCGGCAGTATAGCGTGTGTCGTATAGTGCCGTGCGGCTGCCAAGGCTGCTGCCCGGCTGGTGGGCTATGAGACGCAGCATTCTCGTATTCAGTTCACTTTTCCCCAGTGCTGCAGCTCCGGGAAGCGGTCTGTTTGTGCGTGAGCGTATGTTCAGGGTGGCTGATCATGCTCATGTGGATATGGTTGTGGTGTCGCCCACTCCCTGGTTTCCAGGGCAGGGTATTATTCGTCGATTCAAGAAGGACTACCGACCCCAGCCTAGCGCGATCGAGATACAGCATGGTATTACGGTGCACTCCCCGCGTTTTTTGGCTTTCCCCGGAATATTGAGAAACCTTGACGCGGCTATGATGTACCTGTTCTGTCTTGGCCTGGTGCGGAGACTGGTCAGGGAGCATGGCGTCGAGATTATCGATAGCCATTTCACCTATCCGGATGGCCTCGCCGCCACCTGGTTAGCCCGCAAGTTCGGGCTCAAGTCCATTATCACCCTGCGTGGGACAGAAGTGCCCCATGCCCGGATTCCCGGTCGCATCAGTAAACTATTAAAAGCCTGGCGACAGGCAGACCGCGTGTTTTCCGTATCGGACTCCTTGCGCCAGCACGCCATATCGCTGGGCGGCCAGCCTGACAAGTTTCGAGTAGTGGGCAATGGTATTGATACGGAAAAATTTCAGGCTCTGGACCCGGGTAATGCCCGAGAGCATCTCGGCATTGCCCGGGATGCCAGGGTGCTGGTAACCGTGGGTGGCCTGGTGGAGCGCAAGGGCTTTCACCGGGTGGTGGAGTGTTTGCCCGCACTCATAAAGGAGTTCCCTAATCTGGTGTACCTGTTGGTTGGCGGAGCCAATGCGGAGGGTGATTATTCAGAACAAATTAGAGCGCGCGCGCAGGCGTTGAATGTGTCGCGCCACCTTGTGTTTCTGGGTGCTCTTGCCCCGTCAGAGCTGAATGAGCCGCTGTCAGCAGCAGACATCTTTGTGCTGGCCACGAGCAATGAAGGCTGGGCCAACGTTATCCTCGAATCAATGGCCTGCGGTACTCCAGTGATTGCAACGGATGTGGGGGGCAACGCCGAAGTGATCAATTCTGAGGCGTTGGGCAGTATCGTGCCGTTTGGTGACCGTCAGGCATTAACAGATGCATTGCTGGAGAGCCTGCGTCTGGAGTGGCCAGTGGCACCGCTAAGGCAATATGCCCTGCAGAACCATTGGGACACACGCATCGAGATAATCCTCGATGAATACAGTCGACTTTGTAGCGACTAAAGCGCGTTCGGCTGCGGTTTTTCGCTCAGGACGCTTGCTTGCGGCCTACGAAGTAGCTTCCGGTATGAATGACATAGGCCATTTTGTAGTTGCCGATAATCTTGTCCAGGTACTTCACCCAGAAAAATAGCCACTTGAATAAATCGACGTTGATACCGTAAAGAGTTTTGCTGTTGAAAGAAAAGAGGATAGCGAAAAAATGCACCGACAAGTGGTGCATACTCGAGGCGGGCCCGCGATCGAAACCGCTGTCGAGACGTTCGAATGCCTCGCAAAGGATGTCTATACCTCGATGCGAGAAACGATAATAGTCGTCCGGATCGGCGTGGAATGGGAACATAAACGGCACGTTGATATAAACGATACCCCCAGGTTTTAGTATTCGGTGTATCTCTGCTACTACTTTTTGAGGGTAGCGCACGTGCTCCAGAGTGCTGATAGTTACGACGCAGTCCACGCTGTTATCTTCGACTTCAGTCATGTTATGGGCGTCAGCGACGAGGTCTACCCCGGGTCCGGCCTCGATGTCGACGCAGATAACCTTGGCCCCCGCCGGAGGCAGGCCAAAGGAATAGTCGCCTCGCGCGTCCTTGGAGCCGATATCGAAGATGGTTGGATTCTCAGGCAGCATTTCATAGGGATTCACGGCTGCGTGCCGAAATGCGTAGTAACTGCCTGGTGGCTCTGGCAGTGTGTGATAAAGCTTTTTGAGAAAATTGACCAAAGCTGACATAAAGGGATCGCTAGTTAATAGTCAGGTAGGAATACAAGACGACGTGTATGGACGAAAGACTTACTTCCGGCGCGGACGTGTCCGCGATGCTTATGAGCAGCAAGCTTTGGGGCACTGTTTCGCGGCTTCATTTATGGCGTCTTATGCCTAGGTGTTATGCTGCAGAGCTTAAACACTCTGTCTGGTCGATGCAATAGCGTGGGCTTGTCAGTCAGGATGAAAGAACTGTATACCGATGCGCCTCAACTGCAAAGCCGACAGTTCCATGCCGGGTGCCCGGCTTGGAGTGGGCTCCTGCAGTTCGTGCCGCAGTTTCACTTCAACGGTCTGGTTGTTGCCGAGACACGAGGCTGGCAAGCGAATTTCGCCGGAAAACGCGCTCAAATTCTGCCATCCGAAGTCGACACTATTTACTTTTACCTGCGTCTTTGAATTATTTTTTGTGTAACGCCCTTTCAAAAAAACTACAACCTCTCCGCGAGGGCGTGTCGACATCCAGAATGGCAGTCTGAAACGCAACAGGGAAGTCTCACCAACACTCCATGCGCCTTCGTGTATCGCCCCCCATCCGGTAATCAGCATTTCCTGTGAGGGTCGCCGGTGGGGTTTTTTCGTGGCAAACAGCATCGGTATCACGGTAAGGGCTGCGAGCTTGCTCGCCCGCATCTCCACTTGCGCCGAAAGGCTCGAAAAAGTCTCAGTAGTGGCGCAATCCGGCGGTGTTTGAAAAAGTGGTGACAGTTCTGCGCCGATGATGTCGGCTATAGCGGCGTTAGATCTTTTGTAATGTTGACGGATAGCGGCAACTCGCTCGGGCGTAAGGAAGTAGCGTGTTCCCGGGCCCTCAGAATCTACTAGCGACTGCAGTGAGAACGACATGGT
>JAAENL010000424.1 GCA_024224435.1 Halieaceae bacterium | reverse complement strand
CGTCAAGAACATGATCACCGGCGCCGCGCAGATGGACGGCGCAATCCTGGTGGTCTCGGCGGCTGACGGCCCTATGCCCCAGACCCGTGAGCATATTCTGCTGGCACGCCAGGTAGGCGTGCCCTATATCGTGGTCTTTTTGAACAAGTCCGATATGGTGGATGATGACGAACTGCTGGAGTTGGTCGAGATGGAAGTGCGCGATCTGCTCTCCAGTTACGAATTCCCCGGCGATGACACCCCAATCGTGACCGGTAGCGCCTTAAAGGCGCTGGAAGGTGATGACTCAGATATCGGTTCCGGCGCCATCATGCAGTTGGCCGAAGCGCTGGATTCTTATATCCCCCAGCCGGAGCGGGCCGTGGACGGCGCCTTTTTGATGCCCATCGAGGATGTTTTCTCCATTTCCGGTCGTGGCACCGTGGTCACTGGGCGCATCGAGCGCGGTGTGGTCAAGGTTGGCGAGGAGATCGAGGTTGTGGGTATCAAGGAAACCGGCAAGACTACCTGTACGGGTGTCGAAATGTTCCGCAAACTGCTCGACGAAGGTCAGGCGGGTGATAACGTCGGTGTGCTGCTACGTGGCACCAAGCGCGAGGAAGTTGAGCGCGGCCAGGTTCTGGCCAAACCCGGCAGTATCAATCCGCATACCAAGTTCGAGGCCGAGGTTTATGTACTATCTAAGGAAGAGGGTGGTCGGCATACCCCCTTCTTCCAGGGTTACCGTCCGCAGTTCTATTTCCGTACCACCGATGTCACCGGCCAGTGCGAACTGCCCGAGGGTGTGGAAATGGTCATGCCGGGCGATAACGTCAAACTCCAGGCCGAACTGATTAACCCGATCGCCATGGAGGAAGGCTTGCGCTTCGCCATTCGTGAAGGGGGCCGTACCGTCGGTGCCGGTGTGGTATCGAAGATCTTGGCGTAGTAAAAGATTGGCCGCAATTTGTGGCCAGAAGAAAGTTAGGCCAGTAGCTCAATTGGCAGAGCGGCGGTCTCCAAAACCGCAGGTTGGGGGTTCGATTCCCTCCTGGCCTGCCATAACAGGGAACGGATCAGGGCGCGCAGATGGTGGCGGATAAGCTCAAACTGACATTAGCCGCGCTGGTGATTGTGGCAGCGCTGGCGTTGTTTTATACACTGGGAGAGGGTTCCTCTCTTATCCGAGCTCTGATTGTCGTGGCGGGGGTGATTATTGCGGCGGGGATTGCGCTGACGTCCGAACCGGGACGGGCAGCGTGGCAATTTGCACTGGCGACCCGCACTGAAGTGCGAAAGGTAATCTGGCCGACCCGGCGTGAGACCGCCCAGTCGACCATGATCGTGATCCTGATGGTACTTGTTGTGGGGATCTACCTTTGGCTGCTGGATGCTTTGTCGTTCTGGGCGATCTACGATCTTGCCCTGGGGCTGGGATAAAACATGATGACCGATACTGTAACAACCCAGGACCCCATCGGGGAGGACACCAGCGGCGTTTCATCGGCCACT
>JAAENL010000423.1 GCA_024224435.1 Halieaceae bacterium | reverse complement strand
GTTCGGTGTTAACGGGCAGTTATCCAGGGTATCGCCGATGCCGTCGTTATCGTAATCCGGGCCCGCGACTCCGTCACACGCGTCACCGACGCCATCGCTGTCACTGTCACCCTGACCGGCATTGGCCACGGTCGGACAGTTATCGAGACCATCGAACACCGTGTCCTCGTCGCGATCAATACCCATACGCGTGCCCGAACCCGGAGGAACGCAGGTATACGTGATGGGACCTTCGGTATTCGCCAGCGTGCGCAGACCAGTATTGCTGATGGTCGTGTTGACGTCTGAGCGGAACAGTCCACCGACCTGCTCGCGCACCCAGCCGCGCTGCACGCCGCCCACTGTGCCCTTTGCGATCAGCTCACATTCCTTGGTGTTCCCGCCCAGCATCAATGATTCAAAGTTCGCGTTCGAGCGTTGCACGAAGAGATCGATGCGCGGATTCACCGCCGCCGCCAGCGCGCTCTCCAGCGAGGCCTGCTGCCCCACGATCGGCGCAAGGTCACTGGGAAACTCATGGGAGAAAGCCTCCATCGCTCTTTGCTCGGCGTTCGTTAACGTGAACACGGATGCGCTAAAGAAATTGAACAAGGTGTCGACCGAGCCATCATGCAGAAAACCGAAGCCGCTTATCTGGTCTCCTGTTTGCCCAAGTGGCGGTATGCCAAACATGCCGATCTTGTCATACATATTGCGCATATGCGGAATCTTCATCTGCTGAGTGCCGCCCTCGTTACTCTGCTCGCCACCCGTGCCGAAGAAGCCACTGACGGGATCGAGCCTGTGGCAGCTATCGCAATTGCCAACGCCGTCTGACGCCGCACCGAAAAAGCGTGCCTCCCCTGCATTCGCCGCAGCACTGCCAACATTATTCAGGCCGCGGACCGGGTTCGGAGGCAACATCACTCTCAGTATAAAGTCGGTGAACAACTGCATATCCGGAGTGGAAATGGTTCCGTGTTTACCCACGAGACCTTCGAAGGCAACGATAAAATTATTGAAGGAATGGTCTTCCGAGCAGAATGCACCGCTGGGCTCTGCGCAGGAATCAAGGCCAAAAAAGCCGTCGACGCGATCGCCACGCCAGTGCATGGCGCCGTGGGTGGCCATACCCTTGAGCGTTTGCGTAGTCATTGGGCCCTTCATAGGATGGAAGTCTTGCGCGAACCCCGCGTTAGCGTGAGGCTGGGTATTGGTTGTGACGTGATCATCCGGGTTACCGAGATTCCAGGCCAACTTATCCATCGTGCCGAAAATATGGCAGCTGGAGCATGAGGCCTCACCGTTCGCCGAGGACACATTCGCGTCGTACAGGAAGGGCCGCCCGTCGATCACCACCTGGGGCTCGGGGTTGGGCAATGCGTGTGTTTCGACCGTATTATTGGTGGCCAGGTCTATCACCTCCAGCTGGTGGCCGAAGCGGGTCATTACGTAGAGGCGATTATTGCCCTCGTCCAGCACCATGCCGCTCGGGCCACCGCCCACGTCGATATAGTTGCCACTTTCTGCGGCAGGATCAAAATTGGATTCAAAATTAGCATCTTCAATATCGGCGGTGTCGAAGACACCAATCTTGCTCGAGCCGAATGCGGCTACATACAACGTGTTGCCGTCACTGGACACCACCGGCTGCAACGGCGTGGCGAGGCTGTGCGCCGCTTGCGCGTCAATTGCCGCGTGATTCGCGCCAACGTCCGTGTGCAGCTGGCTGTAATCGATATGCTGATTGAGGTGCTGTGGATCCACGCCACCGGTGGCCGGGTTCAACACGGTGATACGCGATTCCGAGAGATGGCCCTGTACGGTACTCCCCCCGTGAACACCAGGGCCTTCGAAATTGATGTGGTTGGGCAGTTCGGTGTTGGTCACGTAGACCCTGCCGCTCATAGGGTTGGCCACCATATTGAACAGGATCGTACCGACATGGTCGTACTCGACCACTGAACCCGCCGCCAATGTGTTGGCATTGATGGAAAATACATCGTGGTCCGGGAGATTAAAGCGTACCCCGGCATTGGCGACCGCACCCTCGGACGTGAGCCAATCAGTGCCATCGAACTTCACGATCACGCCCACTTCCGGCGCGGCTACCTGCTCCTCGCAAGCGGGATCAGAGTTGGCCTGCCAGCAGTTGTCGGGGGGCCCGGGCACGCCGCCCGCTCCAAAGCCGTTGGGAACCAGGGCTTCCCTGATTGCGGTTGTTTGGTTGCCGGACTTTAAGGCAGCCACGTAAACCCTGTTGCCATTGCCCGAGACGGCCAGCGCCCGCGGTGTATCGGCGAAAAAGCTCAGAATCTCCAGCGGTGTACCGCCCAGAGTGGTACCAACAGCCGTGGCATCAAACACCCAGACGTCGGCGCGCCCGATGCCCTCCGTTGTGAGTTGCGGATCACCCGCCCCGGGCACACCCGCAATGGAAGGGTCTTCCCGGTGCTGGCCACGGTGCGCAGTGGTTATAAATGCGCGATTGCCGCCGGTGCCGGCAAACACGATATCGCGGGGTTCGTCACCTACGATCAGCGTGCGAGTGACTTTACCGGCGTCGATATCGACGATGCTCACGCTGTCAGACAGGTGGTTCACTACCCAGACTTGCGAATCGGAGCGTGCGGCAACAGCGACAGGCTCCATACCCACGGGAATGGAACGTAGGTGCACCAGGTAACCACCGTAAGCCACGGTGTAAACCTCGACACTGTTATCCGGCGTGTTCACTGCAACCAGCCGCTTGCCATTTGGCGTCATCGCAACGGGTCGCACATGACCACTCTCGAAAGCGATGAACGAGGGCTGGGCACCAGCCGGCGCTGCAATAACAGCGAACACGAACGCCACGCACAAGCCAAGAGATGTTGCCAGTCGGCGCACAGCAGTGTTGGTTTGTGACACCAGGTCGTTTTTTAAAGTCATCGTAGGTCCTTTCTAATTATCGGGCTCGAGCGATCTCGATTATTTGGCGCGACCACCTTAGCGGAGGCCTGGCTCGGCAAAACCTTACGGGAACAACGTGTACCCACACCGCAGGTCGAACGGAGAATTGGTCAATTTGTGTACAAAATATAGCATACAGACTGGTGCTGGCAGAAGTGCAACGGTTCCAGCAGCGGCAAGCACTGGCCTGTTCGGCGGCTTTCAAGGCCTGTATTCCGTATAACTATCAAACAACCGCTATTTATAACCATTTTTGATGGTTTCAGGTTCATTGACGCGGAAGGTCGGTACAACACACAGTAAAGCCCGAGTTGAGCCTTGAAATCACTCGCGTATTCTGCCCTCATAAGGCCTTCGGGGCCTCTCGCTGCAGGGCGCTTGTCCAGAACAGAGGAGACACAATGCTGTACCGCTTTACGCTCGTCGCACTGCTGATAAACCCTGTACAGGGGCTTGCGGAAGATAAGCCTTTTACACTGCAGGGCTTGCACACCAACCTGACGATGCACGACGCGTTGGCTCGCGCGGAGGCACTGGGCGGAACCTGCGCACCGATTCGGGCACGCAACTTTATCGGCGGGCTCAAATCGCGCTGTACCTTCCCTGCCTGCGATCCCGCCCAGGGTATCGAAGCGTGCACTGCCGAGACCCTCGAGGCGTCAACCTTCACAATCGCAGGTCAGCCGATACATGCACTGGATATCGAAGCGCCCGACAAAAGCAGCCGCCTGCGCAATATCTCGTTGTTCTACTGGGGTGACCCCGAGCCCGTGATGCAGCGGATGCTTGCCTTGTACGGAGAGCCGAAATTCGACACCGGCTCACAACTGGACATAAGCTGGACACCGTCACGACGCCTGCTGTGGCAGCGCGGCATTCAGCGCATCACCTATATCACTCAGCCGCCGGTGATTTTACTGGCGGCCGACAGACCACAATACGACAGGATGTAGTCGCCAGAAAAAAGGAGCACGCGAGGCCGCGGCGGCTGCAGCGCCCTATGGTACGACAGCGCCGCACCACACGTTACCCCCAAGCCAGCGCCGCGCGACCACCGTAATCGATGCCGCCACCAAACCAGGCGTGTACGGCCGAATATGATTCCATGGCCGCGCCGGACTTCGTTACACTGAGCCACTGCAAACCGGGGGAAATCAAGGCCCCGTCAACACCTTGCCACACACCTTACTTGTAGGGTTTCTTTCACAGAGCAATAAATTATGAAAAAAATCCTGGGACTGACTGTGGCATCCGGTATTGCGCTATTCGCAATCTTCACCTATCTGGATAACAACCGCCCGCACAATCCGAAGATGTTTGGCCCACCCGTCAAGACCCAGTGGACACCGGTGGGCGCTCGCGCCGCGGGGCAGCACAGCTACGATATTATTCCCCAGCCGGATACCTTCAGTGCCATCCATGTTAACTCGGTCAACTCGGACAGTGTCTGGGGGGTGGCCGCACCCATGTTCGAACTGGACTGGGTGGCAGAGCCCGCCTACTTCGTGGGTAATGGCCCGCTGCTTGATAATCAGGGCAACCTCTACTTTAGCCCGCAGTTCTACCACGGTGAGCGCGTGGTTCTGGTGTCACTCGACGGTCAAACCGGAGAACGGCGCTGGGCGATACCCGCCGACAAGGAACTACACGCCAGCAGCCCGGCTTTCATACTGAATGACCCGGACAACCCCGGCTCCCAAATTATTTATATCGTAGGCTATAACCGCGTGATCGCGCTGCGGCCAGACGGCTCAACAGTGTGGAGCAACGCCACCGGTTTGAGCCTGACTGCCGCGGAACTCAGTAATAAAGCCAACACAAAATTTCACAGCCTGAATTACCACCCGGCGACAGATTCCCTGATAACGGTCACCAAAACCGGCGCCTTGTTTGCCTTTAGCCGCAGGACCGGCGGCTTGATAGCACCCATTGGCCAACTACCCGGCGCGCCCGCTGTTAGCGACAAAGGGACGAAGATACCCCAACTTGTCCTGAACCGGGTTGACCCTCTGATGGACAAAGCGTTCGGTAAAACCGATGAAGGCCAGAGCCTGTTTTCATCGGCGGTGAACTATATCTACGGTGGCGGCGGCACTGTAACCAACTACTTCAGCATCGACCCCGATAGCAGTCGTATCTACATCGCCGCTACCGCGCCCGATGCAGAGGATGGCACACAGGACGGCAGGTCTGAGATTGGCGCGATTTACGCCCTCGACCTGATTGACGACAGCAACGGTGGACTGCAATTCGAGGTTTTGAACCGCACCACGTTCCGGGGCGGCACCGGATCAACACCGGCGCTCAGCGCAGACGGCCAGCGCCTGTATGTCTCTGATAACGAGGGGCACGTTATCGCGCTGGATAGTGCACTGAACGAACTGTGGCGAGTCGATCTGGGCGAGCCGCTGGTCGGTTCTATCGCGGTGTCACCGGATAACAACGAGCTGTATGCCGTCACGCGCAAGGACGTGATCCAGTTGATCGATAAGGGTGACCACGGCAGTAGAGAGTGGACTGCGCAGCTAACCGGCTTTGATGGTTATGCCAATGTCGATGCACAGGCCAACGCTTTGACCGCAACGGTCACTGCCAACGGTGTGGTAATCATGATCGGCGGTGGCAAATCATTGCTCGGCAGGACGCTTATGCTGCACATGGGCATGGGCCTGCTGGACCGGAAAACCGGAGAGCTGCGCTACTTCGCCGAGGGCAGGGAGGACTCTCTCGCCATGAGTGTTGTCGCGGCCGACGGCAGCCTGTACATTGCCCACTCACCGTTGAGGCGTGCCGCGGGCAAGGCCATCTATCCCGATTTAACGCCGGAAATCACCGGGGGTATTGCGCGTTTTAAACCGATTCGGCTGGACCTGCTGGCGCGTGACGCGATCTGCGCGGCCGAGGCGCGCGCGGTAAATGCCAGCACACTCGACCACGCGATCGAGCACACAGCCATCAACGCGGATGTACGCCAGATCAAGGTGCTGATCAAGCAGGGCAGCGGCGCTATGGCCAAAGCCGTCACGGACGGCGACATGACCACTGAGAAAAGGGACCTACTGGATGCACGACTGAAACAAAGCACCGCAAAACTGACACCCACCACCCTCGGGGATGCAGCAGCAGAACTCACAGCAGCCTGCGCCGGGTTTGACTGAGGAGACCGTACATGAACCCCTTTTTTTATGCGGTCGTATTACTTGCCTGTTCTGCCGTGGCGGCTAGCAACCCTGG
>JAAENL010000422.1 GCA_024224435.1 Halieaceae bacterium | reverse complement strand
TGCCTCGGGCGTGTATTACTACGCACAGCCCCTGTTCACGTTTGTTGGCATCGATACCGATGAAGACGGGACCAAAGATTACATTGATCCTGACGATGACAATGACGGTGTTTTGGACCCGGATGACAACTGTCCTCTGGAGGGGCCAAATCTCGATGGCTTCGGCTGTCCGGTCGAGCCTCCGGGGAGTGTAAATTGCGCCACTATCGTACCGGGCAACAACTTCGCTGACGACATGTTGTGCGCCCATAATGCCAGACGAGGTACTTTCCCCACGCCCACGCCAGTACCTGCGCTAAACGACCTGCAGTGGGATCCGGCACTTGCCGATATCGCAGCGGATTGGGCCGCACAGTGCACTTTTGCAAACAACCCTAGCAAAAGCCAAATCTATGGGGGCTTTGTGGGTGAAAATATTTTTGCGGCTGTACCACCAATTAGTTTAGTCGAATCAGCCATCACCGCGTGGGTTGAGTCGCGAATGGATAATTACGACTATGCCAGCAACACATGCTTGACGGGAGATTGTGGCCTATACACGCAAGTGGTATGGCGTGATACGCAAAAACTTGGATGCGCCGTGCAGCGTTGTCCGGAGATCAGCCTCGGCGGTGGTCCTCTAGTCGAAGTCGACCTATTAGTTTGCAATTATTCACCGGGTGGGAATTTACCGGGCCAACGTCCTTACTAGATTCCCATAGGGTTTGACGGCGCGCACTGAACTATATGATAGACAATCATTCCCCCGGGGGTTGTGAACTTGGCCAGAGCATACCGATGCCACGTTTCATGTACTAGCCCCCTTCATACCGTCTGTATTGCTTCGAGCAATAGCGACGTCACCAACCGGGGCGGCACTATGCGGGTGACAGTCTGCCCGTGGCCCCGGTGAGGGCGTTCTGTTCAACCAGCACCTGCGTCCCGGGTAAGCCCGCACACACCCAACGCCACCAGCGTGTTTCGTAAGCCCCAATGCGGGCTTGGTCCGCACCTTGCTCATAAAGCTGGGTTATTCGCTCACGAAAGCGCGCGATAGTGTCCTTCGCTGGCTTCACGCCAGCACGGGTGTGGTGGTAGCCCAGAAACGTGAAGCCCCGGTCTATCTTGCCCACCCAGGTTTTGCAATAGGGGGAAACGCTGAGAAAGGATAATGGTACCGGAGGCCGGACTTGAACCGGCACGCTATCGCTAGCATCGGATTTTGAATCCGACGTGTCTACCAATTCCACCACTCCGGCACAGAGGGAAGGGCTGCTAACCCGAACGTCGACGGACGCGAGTGTATAGCAAGCGACCCTTGAATTTCAATATGCATTGCACTCTGTTCGCTTAACCTGTGTGCACTTTCCCTGTACACTGCGCGCCGGTTGCACTAGACCCTACTGTTTGTTGTCCTCTGTTGAGGCCATCCATCTGAGTACCTATGGAGAAAAGAGCATGAAATTGATCAAGAACACTGATGAGTACACAATTTACCAACGTCGCGATGGCCGCTATGCCGTTAAAAATGCTGATAAAGGCGCCGTTAATGGCGATGAAAAGGTCCGTATCCTGCTCGAAGAAGAGTTAATCAAAGCGGCGGCGCCCGCCGAGCCTGCTGCAGAGGTTGTCGAGGACGCGGCCGCTGAGGATGCGTCAGCAGATGCAGCAGCGGAAGACGAGGCTGCTCCCGCCGAAAAGAGCGCAGACGAGTAGCACCGTCTTGCGAACAGACAAGCCGGCTTTGTGCCGGCTTTTTTGTCCATGAAAACAAGCGATTTTCATTTTGAGTTGCCCCCGGAACTCATCGCCCAGCACCCCCTTGAGGAGCGCAGTGCGAGCCGGTTGTTGGTGTTGGAGGGGTCTGGCGGCATGGTGCACCATAGCCGCTTTTCCCATCTATCAGAACTGCTCGCTCCGAATGACCTGCTCGTGTTCAACAACACGCGTGTCATTCCTGCTCGCCTGTGGGGCCGAAAGCCGACTGGCGGCAAGCTCGAATTATTGATCGAGCGGGTAACCGGATCGCACACGGCGTCAGCGCACATTCGTTGCAGTCGCTCGCCCGCGCCGGGTAGCCGTATTCTTCTTTCCGCCGGACCAGATGATGCTCCCGGGCACTATGAACTTGAGGTTGCCGGCAGGAACGGTGCTTTGTTCGAAGTTCGCTCACCGCAATCGGTGCCGCTGGCAGAGATTCTCAAGTCTATTGGTCACATGCCGCTGCCTCCTTATATTGACCGCGACGACGAGCAGTCGGATCGAGAGCGATACCAGACGGTCTACGCCCGATGCGAGGGCGCTGTAGCGGCGCCGACGGCTGGTCTGCACTTCACTGAGTCCCTGCTGGCCGAGCTTCGAGACAAGGGCGTAAGGCAGGCAGAGGTCACGTTGCACGTGGGTGCAGGCACCTTTCAGCCGGTGCGGGTTGACGACCTGAAAGACCATGTGATGCATCGGGAGTATCTCGAGGTTGACGAGTCGGTGTGTGAGGCGGTGCGGGAAGCCCGTGCCGCCGGTGGGCGAGTGGTAGCAGTGGGGACGACGGCGGTGCGTTCTCTGGAGGCCGCAAGCCGCGACACCGGGGAACTTCGGCCATACCGTGGAGAAACGGATATCTTTATTTATCCGGGATACGGCTTTAACTGTGTCGATGCCATGATCACGAATTTCCATCTGCCCGAATCCACTTTGCTGATGCTGGTGAGCGCTTTCGTGGGTCAAGAGACTATAATGGCGGCCTATGGGGAGGCGATGGCACAGGGGTATCGTTTTTTCAGTTACGGGGACGCGATGTTCATAACAGCGGGTCTGGCAGCGAGAGAATAGTCATGAGCCACAATTGTACTATGCGATTTGAGCATATGGCTTCCGATGGAGAGGCCCGCCGCGGCCGCCTCGTCTTTCCCCGAGGCACCGTGGAGACGCCTGCGTTCATGCCGGTAGGCACCTACGGTACAGTCAAGGGCATGATGCCCCGCGATGTGGCTGCCACCGGCGCAGAAATTGTCCTGGGCAACACCTTCCACCTCTGGTTGCGCCCGGGTACGGATGTGATTGAGTCGCACGGGGATTTGCACGACTTTATGGGTTGGCAGGGGCCTATTCTCACAGATTCCGGTGGATTTCAGGTCTTCAGTCTGGGGGACATGCGCAAACTATCGGAAGAGGGTGCGGCGTTTCAGTCCCCGGTCGATGGCGACAAGGTCTTTCTCGATCCGGAGACGTCGATGGCAATCCAGCGCAAGCTGGGGTCCGACATCGTCATGATCTTCGATGAATGCACGCCATACCCCGCTACTCAAGAAGAGGCGCAACTTTCCATGGAGCTTTCTCTGCGCTGGGCACTGCGCAGCCGGGCAGCACACGGCGACAGCCCCGCCGCCCTGTTCGGGATTGTGCAGGGCGGCATGTACTCTGATCTGCGCCAGGCGTCGCTGGCAGGCCTGATGAATATCGGTTTCGATGGCTATGCGATTGGGGGCCTCTCGGTCGGTGAGCCCAAAGATGAGATGATCAAGGTGCTGGATGCTATCGCCCCCCACATGCCCGCCGATAAACCGCGTTACCTGATGGGTGTCGGTACGCCGGCAGATTTATTAGAGGGGGCGCGCCGGGGCGTCGATATGTTTGACTGTGTCATGCCCACGCGCAACGCGCGCAATGGCAATATATTTACTTCGCGCGGCGTGCTCAAGTTGCGCAACGCACGACACAAAACCAGCACTTTGCCACTGGACGAGTCCTGCGACTGTTACACCTGCGCCAACTTCAGTCGCGCCTACCTGCACCATCTCGACAAGTGCAATGAAATACTCGGCTCCCAACTCAATACTCTGCATAACCTGCATTTTTATCAGCGGCATATGCAGGGTATTCGCGAGGCGATCGAGGCCCGTAATCTGGATGATTTCGCGGCGGCATTCTATGAGGCACAGGCAAGGGGCGTGTAATGTATAAACTGTGTTTTTATGTCCCCGAATCACATCTTGAGGCGGTGAAGCAGGCGATGTTTGCGGCGGGCGGAGGTCGCATAGGCGACTATGACAGCTGCTGCTGGCAGGTAGAGGGCACCGGCCAGTTTCGGCCCCTGAGTGGCAGCGCCCCTTTTGTCGGCCAGCAGGGCGTTGTTGAACGCGTGGCGGAATATCGGGTAGAAATGGTCTGCGAAGACCACTGCGCCAAGGCGGTAGTGGCTGCCCTGCGGGAGGCCCATCCTTACGAGGAGCCCGCTTGGGATGCGGTGTTATTGGTCACGGAGTTTTCTGGCTGACGATGGAACACACGCTTTTTAACTACTTGCGCGAAACACTATTGCCTCTGGAGGATGCGTGGCCCGGCGCTATCGGAAGCGCAACGCATCCTCAGGCCGGGGTGCTGGTCGGCCTCACCGATGAGGCGGAACCCCGTGTGGTGCTGGGGCGGCGTGCTGCGCATCTGTCAATGCATCCGGGAGAAATAGCGTTTCCCGGGGGCAAGCGCGAAGTAGAGGATGCATCGCCCTGGCAGACCGCAGCGCGGGAAGCCGGGGAGGAGGTCGGCTTGACTCCTCCCCTTTCCTCGGCACTGGGCAGGCTGGAGCCGTTACTCACCCGTACCGGCTTCGAAGTCTACCCCTGCGTCGCGGTAATCCCTGCTGAACCTGACCTGCGGGTGGACCCTGGAGAATTTGACAGCGTCTTTCTGAGTCGTCTTGATATGTTTGCCGACAAAACGCTTTATCGGCTGGAAGTAATGTCTGACGGCACACGGCAGCGCAAGGTGCCTCACTACCAAGTGGGAGACGACAACATTTGGGGAGTGACGGCAGCAGTACTGGCGCTGCTGGTCAATGTCGCCTACGATGCGGATCTTGATTTACAACGGGATTGGACACAAACACCATGATCTACCAGCTCGAAGACAAACGACCGACACTGTTGGGTACGGGTCACTTTATCGCGCCCGGAGCGGCTGTCATTGGCGATGTTGTGCTGCACGAGAACGCCAGCGTGTGGTTCGGTTGTGTGTTGCGTGGCGACGCGGATCGTATTGAGGTCGGCGCGGGCAGTAATATTCAGGATGGCACGGTGCTGCATGCGGACCCCGGCTTTCCCATGACAGTGGGTGAGCGTGTCACTATCGGGCACAAGGCCATGTTACATGGGTGCACAATTGGCGATCGCACACTGGTGGGCATTGGCGCCATCGTGCTGAACGGTGCAAAGATCGGCAAAGGGTGCTTGATCGGTGCCAATGCACTGGTAACTGAGGGTATGGAAGTGCCTGATGGCTCGCTGGTGCTCGGTTCGCCCGGGAAGATCAAATCGCAGCTCACATCTGAGCAACAGGAGGGCCTGCTGCTCAACGCCGATCATTACGTTAGCAATGCCCATCGATTCAGCGAGCACCTGAGGGAGTATTCATGAGCGCTGCCGACCTTGAGCCCAAATCACCCTGCATCAGCGTTTGCGTGCTGGACGAGAAAGATATCTGCATGGGCTGTTATCGATCGGCTGAGGAAATCACCGATTGGTTCCTGTGCAGTGATGAGAAAAAGACCGAGGTCCTGCGCCTGGCGCGCGAACGCCGCGATGCAGATACATCCATCAAATTATTCTAGTCAGTCGGGCCGTTGAGCCCGCACGGACTGCACCACATTGCCCTCCAGTGCGAGAATTTCCAGACGGTAATCCTCTATGCTCAACGCGACGAGCGCGTCAGGGAATGACTCCAGATGCTCAAGGATCAAGCCCGACAGTGTGCGTGGACCGTTGGTCGGTAGTGACCAGCCCAGGGACTTGTTGATCTCGCGAACATTCTCAGTGCCGTCGATGACGTAGCTGCCGTCTCTCTGCAAAATAATACTCTGCGTTCGCTCGGCAAAGTTTGATGTGAACTCCCCAACGATTTCCTCAAGAATATCTTCAAGTGCAGCCAGCCCGAGTACTTCTCCGTACTCATCGACCACTACACCAAGAGGCATTTTTTTCTGCTGGAAGTTCAGTAGTTGGGTGTGCAAAGGTGTACTTTCCGGCACGAAGTAGGGCGTTTCCATTTCCCTTTGCAGTGCCCCTCGATCCAGCCCTTCATCTTTGAGTATTCGACTAGCGGCGCGCATATGCAGTACGCCCTGGATATTGTTTATATCTTCTCGCCATACAGGCAGCCTTGTATGGGCGCTGGTGCGGATGCGGTTGAGAATCTCAGCATCGTTGTCATCAAGATCAATGCCATACACCTCGTTGCGTGGCACCATGATGTCGTCTACGGTGATTTGCTCAAGGTCGAGAATGTTCAGCAGTAACTCCCGATGCCGCTGGGGTAACAACGCACCGGCATCGGTGACAATGGTTCGCAGCTCATCTGACGAGACATGCTCATCAGCAATCCTGTCAGTCTGAAAACCAAGGATCCGAATCAGTCCGTTGGTCACATAATTCACCAGCGCTACTGCCGGATACATAACCTTCATAAGGGGCAGCAGTATCATGCTGGAGGGAAAGGCAACCTTTTCGGGGTACAAGGCCGCAACGGTCTTGGGCGTGACCTCGGAAAACACGAGGATGACGAGAGTCAGGATGATGCCCGCGGCGTAAATGCCCGAATCACCCCAGATGCGGATTGCGATGATGGTAGCGATCACCGAAGCGAACACATTGACCAAATTATTGCCGATGAGGATAAGGCCGATAAGCCTGTCTGGTCGCTCCAGCAATTTGCCCGCCCGCAGCGAACCCCTGTGATTCTGTTTCTGCAGGTGCTTCAACCGGTAGCGGTTGAGTGCCATCATGCCGGTCTCTGAACCTGAAAAAAAACCGGAGACAAATATCAGAGCGGCGAGAATAGAGAAGAGTAAACCCAGCGGTGCCTCGTTCAATGCTGGTTTGATCCTCGAATAAGATAAGGCAGGCCATCTTGAAGAAAAAGCAAAGGCGGGGCAAGCCCCTTGAGATCGACAGGGATACTCAGGCCCTTTGCAGTATGAGCTCCAGTACCAGTTTGGAGCCAAAAAATGCCAGCATGAGCAGTGCAAAGCCCGCGAGAGTGAGCCTGACCGCGGTTTTGCTGCGCCAGCCCAGTCGATAGTGCCCCCATAACAAAGTCGCGAAGAGGAGCCAGGCGGCGATGGTCAATACCGTCTTGTGCACCAGGCTTTGAGCAAAGATATCATCGATAAAAAGCGCCCCGGAGACAATGGCGATAGACAGTAGGCCCAGTCCGATCCAGAGCAGTTCAAATAGCATGGCTTCCATAGATTGCAGCGGTGGCAAAATCTGGATGATGCCGCGGGTATGACGGTGTTTGAGCTGGTGGTCCTGTAGCGCCAGCACGGCGGCCTGCAGAGTGGCCAGTGTCAGCACGGAGTAGGCCAGTATGGAGCTGCTGATATGCAGCAGCATGCCGCCATTAAACTGGCTGACGCCGGACGAGGACGCCGGTGCAAAGGTGGAGACATTAACCGCGAGAGCAGACAGGGGAAACAGTACGATAAGCAGGTTTTGCATGGGCCTGCGCGTGAGTGACGCAATACAAGCCAGATTGATAACCAGAAATATGAGGGCCGTTACCTTGAAGAAGCTGAAGTCAGCGCCTGTGCTACGAAAGACGATCTCCCAGACGACAAGGCCATGGGTAACCAATGCTGCCAGCCCCAGCGCACCGACACTGCGGTTGATTTTTTGGTTGTGCTGGGAGAGTTGCAGCAACTGTAGACCGGTTGCTGCGAGGTAAAGCAGTGCGCAGAGGGGGGCAAGTAGAGTGGCTGGCATCGGTTTGGGGCTTCGGTCCGGGTCAAGTATACTGCGCTACTTGTACCGGCTTGTTAAGCCAGAAGCAATAGCGGAAAGCGCTTGTGACCCCGACATCCACAGATTAGAGGCATATCATGTTTGAGAGTTTGAGCGACAGGCTGTCTGGCAGTCTGCGCAGCATCACCGGTAAAGCACGCCTGACCGAAGACAATATCAGTGAAACCTTGCGCGAAGTGCGTATGGCACTGCTTGAGGCGGATGTGGCATTGCCGGTGGTCAAGGATTTCGTGAGCTCGGTCAAGCAGCGAGCGGTGGGTCAGGAGGTGATGAGTAGCCTGAGCCCGGGCCAGGCCTTTATCAAGGTCGTTCAATCGGAGCTCGAGGCGACCATGGGTTCCTCCAACGAGCAACTGAATCTCGCCACGAACCCGCCGGCGGTTATTTTGATGGCGGGTTTGCAGGGTGCGGGTAAAACAACCACCGTGGCCAAGTTGGCGCGGCTGCTCAAAGAGCGCGACAAGAAAAAAGTCACCGTCGTCAGCGCTGACGTATACCGGCCTGCAGCGATTAAACAGTTGGAGACGCTGGCCTCGGAAGTGGGTGTGGATTTTTTCCCCTCGGAGGTTGATCAGGCCCCCGAGGCCATTGTCAACGCGGCGCTGTCTCACGCCAAAATTCAGTTTAGCGATGTACTGATTGTCGATACGGCGGGCCGCCTTGCTATCGACGAGGAAATGATGGGAGAGATCGCGAGACTGCATGCTGCGGTCAAACCGATCGAAACGTTGTTCGTGGTGGACGCCATGACCGGTCAGGACGCCGCCAATACGGCAAAGGCCTTTGACGAAACGCTACCCCTAACCGGCATCGTATTGACCAAGGTGGATGCTGATACTCGCGGGGGTGCGGCGCTGTCCGTGCGCTCCATTACCGGCAAACCCATTAAGTTCCTCGGTGTTGGTGAGAAGACGGCTGCACTGGATCCCTTTCACCCAGACCGGATGGCCTCTCGCATTCTCGGCATGGGAGATGTGCTGTCGCTGATTGAAGAGGCCGAGCAAAAGGTCGACAAGAAAAAAGCCGCCAAGCTGGCACGCAAGGTCAAAAAGGGCAAGAAATTTGACCTTGAGGACTTTCGTGACCAGTTGCAGCAAATGAACAACATGGGCGGCATTACCGGCATGCTGGATAAGCTGCCGGGAATGGGCAAGATGAGCCAGATGGCAGAGCAGAACCTGGATATGAAAATGTTTGCGCGGATGGAAGCGATGATCGGCTCCATGACGCCCAGAGAGCGCCGTCACCCGGAGCTGATTCAGGGCAGCCGTAAAAGACGCATTACCCGCGGCTCCGGTACCGAGGTGCAGGACCTCAACCGTCTGCTGAAGCAGCACAAGCAGATGCAGAAAATGATGAAAAAGATGAAGGGCGGCGGGATGGAGAAGATGATGCGCGGCCTCGGTGGCATGATGCCACCGGGCGGGCCGGGAGCCATGCCGCCGCGTTAGGGCCGCGCACCGTCGGCGTTCAGCGGCCATGCTGCGCCATAAGTCGTGGATTTACCTGAAAAAGAGTGACTTCGGGCTTTAACATACCGTCTGTTTTCCGTATGATACGCCACCTTTCCGGCCTAGTGCTGGTGGATTGTCGTGGGTGTGGCTGCAGGAATGAGCCTGTTACTCACATTTTTCAGGAAAACACGCATTATGGTAACTATTCGTCTTTCTCGAAGTGGCGCCAAAAAGCGCCCCTTTTAC
>JAAENL010000421.1 GCA_024224435.1 Halieaceae bacterium | reverse complement strand
TCGTTATCATGGGCAACCACGGGGTAATGGCGATCGGGGAATCCATCGCGCGCGCCTTCGACGAGCTGTTTTATTTCGAGCGGGCCTGCGAAAATTATATCAAGGCGTTAATGACCCAAAAACCCCTGCGCATTGTCAGCGACGAGATCGCCGAAAAAACAGCGATGCAATGGGAAGACTACATGGACAGGATTGGATTTTGCGACGCTCATTTGCGCGAGATACGCGTCATCCTCGACCGGGAAGAACCCGACTACAAGCTATAAGTCGACAATGGGAAAAAACGCTGCCAGGCCAACGTCTACCAATGCGGCCTCTTCCGGGGTGTCCATTGACCGGCAATTGAGCAAGCAATTAATGAAACGCTCGGACCGTCCCGGTCTGATCTGGCTCGGACAGTGGATCACGTTGCTACTGTTCACCGGGTATTTGTTGCATCTCTTTGAGGGTAGCGCCTGGTTCATCCCGATGTTGTTCATTTACGGCACCGCGATTGCCGTGCCTGCTTATGCGTTGTCACACGAATGTGCGCATGGCACCGCGTTTCGTGCTCGCTGGGTCAACGAAACCCTGTTCTGGATTTCATCGTTGATTTATTTCGAGGAGCCCTCTTATCGTCGCTATGCGCACGCCCGGCATCATACCTATACCTGGATCAACGGGCTCGATGCACAAATGCCGTTTTCAACCCCGATGACGCTCAGCAGTTGGTTACTCGAAGTCAGCGGCATTGGTTATTTGGTTTCTAATACCACGGTTATGTGGGCCAATGCCCTGGGTCACTTTAGTGACGAGGTACGCGAATTCACCCCGGCCAGTGAATTGCCGAAATTGAAATGGGGTGCACGGGCATGTCTGCTGGTATACCTCGGCATCGATGGCTCTACAAGCTGAAATAGAGAGCGTGCGATGCGGGAAAAAGTAATGGGGCCGAGGCAGTAACGATCAGGATGTGAGGGACACCCGCTTTCCGACTGTCGACTGGTTTCATCCTCTCAGGGTGGGTGTCCCTGTTAACTCATGTTAACTATGGATATACATATAGAGAACATTATGAGAATATTAGTGCTGTCTCCAAGGAAAGGAAACAGGCATGCACCGCACATCTATCTTCAAGGAAAGCGCACCACCCCAACCCTCTCATGAACGCCATCGGCCAGAAAGAACACTCCTCTACCGCATTATCGACCGGCACTACCCCGCGTTTCGTGCTTACATGTCGGGACAGGGACGGTCGTTACCATACCACGTACAAAAGGAATTTGATGAATACCTCAAATGTGGCCGACTGGAGCATGGATTTTTACGCGTACAATGCAGTACCTGCCACCATGAACGGTTGGTGGCGTTCAGCTGTACCAACAGTAGGCGCTTTAGGCGAACGACGTGGTTTCTGTCCCAGTTGCGGTGCCAGGCGCATGGCCGAAAGTGCAGCCCTGTTGGTTGACGAAGTCCTTCCTCATGAGCCGATGCGCCAATGGGTGCTGAGTTTCCCTTTTCAACTGAGGTTCCTGTTCGCCAGTCGCCCAGAACTGATGGGCAAGGCGCTGGGTATCGTCTACCGTGCTATTGCATCCCACCTCATCAAAAAGGCAGGGAAGACTCAAAAAACGGCAAAAGCCGGTGCCGTCACGCTTATTCAGCGGTTTGGAAGTGCACTAAATCTGAATGTGCACTTCCATATGCTGTTCCTTGATGGGGCTTATGCAAAAAACAAATACAGTAAAGCAATATTTCAACAGACAAATGCGCCGACTCAGGAAGAACTAGCCCAACTTGTACACATTATCAGTCACCGCGTAGCCGCTTATCTTGAGCGCCAGGGTATTCTGGAACGTGATGAAGAAAACAGCTACTTGCAACTGGATGGTATTGATGACGATCCGATGCAACAGCTCATTGGATGCTCGGTCAGCTATCGGATTGCGGTGGGGCCTCAGCAAGGACGCAAGGTATTTACGTTACAGACTCTGCCAGTGGTTGAAGAAGATGATCGATATGCCCAGGTTGCGAAAGAAGCAGGGTTTAGCCTACATGCCGGTGTGGCAGCACAGGCATGGGAACGCGATAAACTGGAAAGGTTGTGTCGGTATATTTCAAGACCAGCTGTTTCGGAAAAACGCCTGTCACTGACATCGGCTGGCAACATCCGCTACCAGCTAAAGACAGCCTACAGTGATGGCACGACCCATGTGATATTTGAACCGCTGGATTTCATTGCAAAACTGGCCTCGTTGGTGCCGAAACCGAAGGTCAATCTCACGCGCTTCCACGGTGTGTTCGCCCCAAACAGCAAACACCGAATTCTAGTCACACCTGCCAGGCGGGGCAAGGGCGGGCAAAAAGTCAGTGGTCAGGACAAAACGCCAGATGAGCGCCGCACAGCAATGACCTGGGCACAACGGTTAAAGAGGGTATTCAACATTGATGTTGAAGCCTGTGCTCATTGCGGGGGTTCCGTAAAGGTGATTGCTTGTATCGAAGATCAGCAGGTTATTGACAAGATCCTGTCCCATCTCAGGAAGAAGGATGGACTACCATCACCTCCTGATGTCCTACCTGAAACCAGAGCGCCGCCTCAAACCAGCTTGTATGGCTGACATCGGGATAGTTTGATGATTCTACTAGCTGATACCAATAGGTGACGGCAGGGTATAGCTATTGTCTAATTATGATTCCTACCAGGAAATGATGAAAAAATTCACTAAAACTGCTGGAGTTGTTGGAAATCCGGCGCTGATGAGAAGGGAATTTATAAGGTATAGGAGAAGAATTTGAAAATTGACATCAGTAGTTAGGGCTTTTATGCTTCCTCGTATAGACGCCCCTATTGTCAACCTGAATATTCACTTTTTAATCGCAGAGCGGGTGTGGACCGTGGACTAACATCCTCGTATTCGCGTGCTGGTTAACGCATTAAGATCTGTCCGTTTTGGGGTTACCACAACCTATACTCAGGGGCATTATTCCTAAGGAAGTTATCGTGGGCTTCCCAATCTCTGTCTTATCCTCCGGATCAATCAGTTTATTCAAGTTAATGACAATCTGGTTTCGATTAATTTACATTGTAAATTGTGTTGCCTTTATGCCGCCGCCTTGTGCAGCGATTCCCAGACAAATCCGACCATTTCTCGAGCACAGGCCACTTTAACTTTGTTGGGATGTTTGCCTGCTACCAGCAAACGGTTACCTTTTTTATTCAGCCGTCGCAAACAACGATCTGCGATGCTAATGAATTCAGGGTCTGTACTTTTCCGTCTGGCTTTTAAATCCTTGGTTATTCTAGCCGTGCGATATCCACGTTGATTGGCTTCAACAAAAGCGGTCCGCAAGTACCGATTACCATGTTTGGTAATTCCGAAACGGTTGTGTTTTCCACCCGAAGAATACTCCCGGATATCCATACCAATCCAGGACGCCAGTTGCCGTGGATGGGGGAAGCGCTTCACGTCTCCGATTTCTGTAATCATGGTGAGAGCAAAGAGATTCTTGATTCCCTTGTAACAAGTTAACGCCTGAACCATTGGCTCATAGCGTGGCGTTTTAGCCAGTACTTCAATCTGCTGGGCGTATTCAGTCAGAATGCTGTTAATCCCTTTTAATTGGCGCACCAGCAGTTCCAGGTTGACTTTAAGGCTCCCTGATGAGACTTCGATGGTTTTTTCCAACCAACAATAATGGCGCAAGGTCCAGTGGGATTTATTCTGAGTCTCGACTTTGTAGTGACGTCCATTTCGACGTAGCAAGGCCTGGATATGTTTACGCAGTTCCGTTTGTTGCTCTAACAGCTTTTGGCGTGATCGGATCAGGTCTCGGTCTTGTTCCTGCTCTGGCTCGGGTATGGCCACAAGCGTCAGCAGTTTATTGGCATAGAATTGCACCAGTTGTGCCGCATCGATACGATCCGTTTTGACTTGTTTTCCACGTGGGCTGGGGATGCTGGTCGGAGCAACGACATCACAGTGATAGCCTTTTTCAACGAGGTCTCGTTGCAAGGTGTAACCGATATAAGACGCTTCGTAACATAGCTTGAAAGTGCTGCCTGAAAAATACTGGTGCAACTTATCCAGCTGACCCAGTAGTCCTTTCAGATTGGGTCGACATTTGAAGTCCAGGACTTCGCCGGTGGTGTGGTTCAGTGCTGATCCGTGATATTGTGTATCATCGACGTCAAGGCCGATGTGGAGTATATTTTGTTTCATAGACGCTTCTCCTCAAATCGTTAGTGGTCAAGAAATACTACCACTTAGAGGTTCCATCATTAGATGGTAGTCCTCGGTTCAGGTAAGGGTGGGGCGTCTATATCTTCTATACTTAACCCTCACCCCAGCCCGAAATCCCGGCATCCGTATCGATACGGACGATTGTCGAATCGAGCCTTTCGAACTTGAGACGACCCCCGGATAACCAGTAGGGCTTGTGTAACGGCAGATCAAGCTGCCAGACGGTAATGCGATTTATTATCATGCGCCGTAATGTAATCCGGTTACCTATATGTGTAAAACAAATATTATCGATCGACTAAATCGATTCTTACCGGGACCGTATAGGGTGTAATATCAATGGCCTCGAAACTGACCGCCAACAGATGACCGGAGACCCGATCGTGACCGAATCCAAGGAGCAACCCCCGGAACGCGCCGAGGGTGACATCAACCTGTCGCCGCGCCGCCGGCAATGGTCCGAACAACATCTGGACGACGCCACCCGGGCTATTCTCGATGAAGATGCACGGCTGTTTTTACACCAGTCGCTGTCGACCCCTTGCCTGAATGCGCTGCAGGGCAGCGAGGGGATATACCTCGAGGATACCCAGGGTCGCAAGATAATGGATTTCCACGGCAACAGCGTGCACCAGGTCGGTCACGGTCACCCGCGCGTGATCGAGGCGATCAAGGCACAGCTCGACGTGCTGCCGTTTTGCCCGCGACGCTATACCAACCAGGTTGCCATCGACCTTGCGCGTCGCCTGGTCGAGCTCGCGCCCGCTGATCTCGACAAGCTGCTGTTCGCGCCGGGGGGCACCTCGGCGATCGGTATGGCGTTGAAACTGGCGCGTTACGCAACGGGGCGCCACAAAACTATTTCGATGTGGGACAGCTTCCACGGCGCCTCGCTGGACGCGATTTCCATCGGTGGGGAAGCCCTGTTTCGCAAGGATGTCGGCCCGCTGCTGCCCGGCACCGAACACATACCACCGCCCACCCGTGGGCGCTGTCTGTTTAACTGCGAAGACGACCAGCATTCGGGTTGCATCGAATACCTCGATTACGTACTCGGCATGCAGGGCGACGTCGCCGCGTTGATCGCCGAGCCGATGCGCTGGACCACGGTCGAGCCGCCGCCGCCCGGCTACTGGAAAAAAGTCAGAGAACTGTGCGATCGCCACGAAGTGCTGCTCATCTTCGACGAAATTCCATCCGCCATCGGACGCACCGGCAAGATGTTCGTCTGCGAGCATTTCGACGTCGTGCCCGACATGCTCGTCATCGGCAAGGGGCTTGGCGGCGGCGTGTTCCCGATGGCGGCGCTTATCGTGCGCGGGGAACTCGATATCGCCGGCGATCGCGCGCTCGGGCACTATACCCATGAAAAGAGTTCGCTCGGTTGCGCTGCCGCACTCGCCACGCTGGATTGCCTGGCCGAAGAGGGCCTCATCGAAGCCTCGGCCGAACTCGGTGAATACGCGCTGGCACGGCTCGAATCGATGCGGGAGCGTTACCCGATCATCCATGAAGTGCGCGGGCTCGGCCTGCACCTCGGCATTGAATTGCGCCGCGACGGCGAGCCCGCCAACGATGAAGCCGATACTGTTTTATACCACTCGCTGTCGCAGGGGCTTAGCTACAAGGTTGGCGGCGGCTGTGTACTGACGCTTTGCCCACCGATGACGATCACGCGCGAGGAACTCGACCGGGCGCTCGACATCGTCGAGGCCGGCATCGCTTCGCTGGATTAAATCACAGCACGAGAAACGGTG
This sequence comes from Halieaceae bacterium, assembly GCA_024224435.1. GTDB lineage: Bacteria > Pseudomonadota > Gammaproteobacteria > Pseudomonadales > Halieaceae > Marimicrobium. The sequence continues at coordinate 3,577 of JAAENL010000421.1, read as the reverse complement.
AGCGACGCGGGTTAACTGCCAATGGTAATAGCTGGTATCTGAACTTTCAGGCGGTGTCTGCTTCTCCGCCTGGCGTCATAGGCGCGAATAACTCATACAGGGTTTCCGCATTCATAAGCGTCGCCTCATGCGAGCTTTTATCGGCATAAACACCTCTGGCCAACGCGCGCTTACGCGCCTGCATCGCCAGCATTTTTTCTTCGACGCTGTTTTCCACAATCAGCTTGTAGATAAACACCGGCTTATCCTGGCCAATACGGTGGGCGCGGTCGACTGCCTGGGTTTCGACCGCGGGGTTCCACCAGGGATCGTACAGGATCACGGTGTCCGCCTCGGTGAGGTTGAGGCCGGTACCACCGGCCTTCATGCTAATCAGGAACAGATTCACTTCGCCCTCGCGAAAGCGCTGGATGGCGGCATCGCGTTTGCGGGTTTGGCCGGTAAGCTTGCTGTAGTCTATGCCGCGCTGTTTTAACTCGGTTTCGATCAGTCCGAGCATCGACGTAAACTGCGAGAACAGCAACACGCGCCGGCCTTCCTCGAGTTGTTCCGGCAGCAAATTCATCAGCAACTCGAGTTTCGCGGACTGAACCCGTTGTTGAGTCCGGTCGAGTTTCAGCAGACGCGGATCACAGCACACCTGACGCAACTTGAGCAACGCGTCGAGGATGGTGATATGACTGCGCGCCAGACCCTGCGACGCGATCGCGTCGCGTACCCGTTTGTCCATCGCCACGCGGATGCCTTCGTAAAGTTCCGCCTGTAACCGCTCAAGTCTCACTTCCTGATGAATTTCGGTCTTGGGTGGCAGCTCGGTGGCAACTTCATCCTTGTTGCGGCGCATCAGGAAGGGCTGCACCCGGTGCGCCAGATGTAGCTGGCGGGCGTGGTCGCCGTGTTTTTCGATGGGCGTACGGTAAAAACGGGTGAAGGCCTGGGCATCGCCGAGGAATCCGGGCATCAGAAAATCGTACAGGGCCCACAATTCGCCGAGATGATTTTCCAACGGCGTACCGGTCAGGCACAAGCGATGGCCGGCGTCGAGCTGGCGCACCAGTTGCGACATTTTGGCGCGATGGTTTTTAATCGCCTGCGCTTCGTCGAGGATCACGCTATGGTATTGCTGCGCCTGCAATTGTGCGCTGTCGCGTGACAGCAACGGGTAGGTAGTCAATAACAGGTCAAACTGCGCCATATCCGCGAAACGCGCGTGCCGCTCGCTACCCTGCAAGACGCAGACGCGCAGATCAGGGGTGAAACGCTCCGACTCGCGCCGCCAGTTGCCCATCAAACTGGTGGGTGCGACCACCAACGCGGGCTTATCGAGTCGGCCTGCGTCCTTTTCGATCTGTAGATGCGCCAGCGTTTGCACGGTTTTACCCAGGCCCATGTCATCCGCGAGGATGCCGTTGAATCGGTATTCGCGCAGAAACTGCAGCCAGTTCAGACCGGATTGCTGGTAAGGGCGCAGATCGGCCTGCAAGCCGGGCGGCGGGGAAACTTCGGCGATGCCGGAGAAGTCCTTCAAACGCGCCGCCAGTTCACGCAAAGCTTCGGCGCCGCGCAAGTTGGCGCCCCGCGCGGCCAGGCTATCAACCGTGACGGCATCGAAGCGCGACACGCGGAATTGCCCGTCGCTGTCGGCGGGCGCACGGTTGAACAGCTCCTTCAGGGTGGTCAAATAGGGGCGAATACGTTCCGCGGGAAGGCGTATATAGCGATGCCCGCCTGCCGGCAGGGTAATCGTTGCCGGCAAATTCTCGATATCCGTTTCCAGTAACGGAGCGAGCAGCGGCGCCAGCGGCAACCGCTCGTCGCCCAGGGTGAGGTCGAAACGCAGGCTGAACCAGTCGTTGCCGCCATCTCCCTCGTCGATACTTGCTTCCCAGTCGCTTTGTTCGAACCGCAGCTGGAATTTGTCATCGATCTCGATCCGCCAGCCATCCGAGCGCAACTTGTCGACATCGACCTCGACAAATTCAGCCCAACGCGCGGCGCTTTCCAGCCCGCTTTTCTCACCCATTGGCATCAGCATTACCGGGCCGCGAGGCGCGTTAGTGACGTCGGTGAAACCCAGATCGACCAGGCGTTGCCGTGCCGCCCGTTCCTGATCGAGATTCCGCGACACGCGCAACCAGCCTTCGCCTTCGCGCAGGGTAACCTGAATAGTTTGCGGCAGCGCCGGCAGGCGGTTACCGGCATACTCGAAATTCAACAGCACACAATGTGGGCGATGTCCCGCGCCGGCTTCATGGCTGCTCAGGGTCAGGTGCGGAACAGCATCCACGCCGGCGATCACGCGCAGGTCGATCGCCTGGGGTGTGGGCAACGGCAATTCGGGATACGTTTGCAGCAAGGCATTGGTTAGCAGTTCGGCATGGCCGGATGTCACGGTCGGCGCGTTGTTCAAGCCGGCGAGCTGTGCGCCGTTCCAGCCATCGGCTTCGATGTGACCAACCTCACCGCTGCCGATATCGATATACATGGGCGGACTGGTTGCGACGATGCGCACCTTGTCGCCTAATCCGTGCCGCAGTGTGAAGTCTCCGTTATCCTGTTTAACCCACCCGAGATCGACAGGCCGCGATTCCCCGGCGGCGAGTAAAACCCCATCGCTGGCGCCCCAGTAACAACGCCCGCTCTCGACCATGTGCGTCAGCGCCAACGCCCCGGCGCGCCCACTTAAAACGGGTGTCGCATCCCAGTAATAGTCACGCCCCACGGATGCCTTCAGAAAATCGGCTATATCGCGGTCGACCGGCAACACTTGATAACCGGTCGCATGGTAAATGCTGCCGATATGATGAATGTCGACTGCGCGCCCCTTGGTCAGACCGTTACCCCGCTTGAGCCAGTGGCAGTAGCGGACTTCGACGCTGAGACCGCTGTCCTGACGCCCGTACCGAGATCCCCGGGGTTCGTTTATAACGTACACGAGAAAGTCCTGAGCGCTGTTTTCGGCAAGCGTGGTTTGCGCCGGGCTAGCATCGGCCAGCAGCTGAAGCCAGCTTTCGACCTCCGGCTGAAGGGCGTTCGCGGCTGTGGTCAGACCGGATTTCAGCCTGTCGGGGCTGCGTCCGGATTCATCCTGATAGGCAAGGCACAGCGCGGCAATGTGTTTACAATTGTATTCCATCGGACAACTGCAAAATCCGTCGATATCGATAAAAAGGTCGCTGTCGTCCAGAATTACTTCCTGCTGATAAACCTGGCCGCCACTGCCTTTGGCGTTGCCGAGCAATTGAATCCGAGCATGGCTCAATGGCTCGATTTCCAGCGAAAGCACCCGCCCGCTCTCGAAATAATCGCGCCCACGGGCAAAGAATTTATGTCCACAGGCATCGCGGATGTCTTCACGTTGAATTTTCATCAGTTCGATCGGTTACGGTGCAATAAAGCCCAACGAGGTTGAGCCGGAAAATGGCGCCTTCGCCGTGGAATTCAGGGCTTTACACGGCGCCATGGTGATAGCGGTCAATTGTACGACAATGCCCCGTGCTGGCGCGAGAAAATTTACACCGGGTATTCGCGGGAGTCGCGGGTATAGGAAGCATAAAGCACCCCATCTCAAGAAGCC
>JAAENL010000420.1 GCA_024224435.1 Halieaceae bacterium | reverse complement strand
CCATCCCGATGTCAGTAAGGAGACGGATGCGGAGTTGCGCTTCAAGGAGGTGGGGGAGGCCAATGAGGTGCTCAAGGATCCGGAGAAACGTGCGGCCTATGACCAGCTGGGTGCCCATTGGAAGGCCGGTCAGGACTTCCATCCCCCGCCGGAGTGGGACCAGGGTTTCGAGTTCCAGGGCGGCGGTTTTACCGATGCCGATGCGGCCCAGTTCAGTACCTTTTTCGAGACGCTCTTTGGTCACGGTGGCTTCTCCCCCGGTGGTGGGGCGACGCATCGCGCGTTCGATCCCCATGAATTCCATGCCCGCGGAGAGGACAGTCACGCCAAGGTGTTGATCGACCTGGAGGACGCCTTCCATGGCGCTACCCGCATGTTGACCCTGAAACACAGCGAACTGGGCGCAGACGGTCGACCGCGGCTCAAGGAGCGCACCCTCAACGTGCGGATTCCCGGGGGGGTGTGTCAGGGACAACACATCCGCCTGGCCAAACAGGGTGGCGTGGGCATTGGCAAGGGTGAGCCAGGCGATCTCTACCTTGAGATCGGGTTTCATCCCCACCCCATTTACCGCACCGATGGCAGGGATGTGTTTCTGGACCTGCCCGTTGCCCCTTGGGAGGCGGCGCTGGGGGCCGGCATCAAGGCGCCGACACCAACCGGTCCAGTGGATTTAAAGATCCCGGCGGACTCAGGGGGAGGGCGCAAGCTGCGGCTCAAGGGGCGCGGTATCCCGGGGAATCCGCCGGGCGATCTCTATCTGCTGCTGCAAATTACCCTGCCGCCTGCCAAGACGGAAACAGCGAAGTCCGCCTATCGTGAATTTGAAAAAGCGCTGCCGTTTAATCCACGCATGCGTCTGGGAGTATGAGCCGCCATGACCAATGAGAGACTGACGTTGTTGTCGGGGGATGTACTCGAAGAGGAGGTGGAGCTGACGCTGGCCGAACTCTGTCGCAGTTGCCGGGCGCCGGCCGAACGGGTGTTCGAACTGGTGGAGGAGGGCATCATCGAACCGGTGGGGCGGAATCCGGCGCATTGGCGCTTCCACGGAATCCATGTACGCCGGGCTCATTGCGCCTTTCGCCTGGAACGGGATCTGGGCGTCAACCTTGCCGGTGCGGCCCTGGCGCTGGACCTGCTTGAGGAACTTGAATCCCTGCGCTCACGTATGGCCGGATTTGGTGATTAAGGATGCGGGCCGACATATCCGTAGCAGCGTTATAACACCTGATGTCCACACCCACGCCCATTATTCACCCGCAAGATTCGTTGATTGGCGAAATCAAGGAGGTTCATGGGCCTGTGGTGGTCATTACCTGTCATCATCGGTTGCCACCACTGCGTCGCGCCTTGAAAACCAAAGTAAATTCAGAGACCTATCTGTTCGAGGTGCACCAGCACCTGGACGAGACCCATGTTCGCGCCATCACGCTCCACTACTCCTGCGGTCTGAAACGCGGACAACCGGTCTACGACACGGGCGGACCACTGCATATCCCGGTAGCGACGAGCTGCCTGGGCCGTATGGTCAACACCTTTGGTGAGCCGTTGGACGGGGGCGAGCGACTCCCTTCAGATGCATACCGCAACATCCACGAACCCCCGGTGTCATTAAATGAGGCCGTTGGCGTCAGTGAGGTCCTGGAATCGGGCATCAAGGCGATCGATTTGCTGTGCCCCTTCGTGCGCGGCGGCAAGACCGGGCTGTTTGGCGGCGCAGGGGTTGGCAAGACGGTGTTGATCATGGAGTTCATGCATGCCATCGCCTCCCTCCACGCCGGTGTCACGGTGTTTGCCGGTGTCGGTGAGCGCATCCGCGAGGGCCATGAGTTGTGGCATGAGATCCGTAAGTCGGGCGTGATGCCGCAGACAGTGATGGTCTACGGCCAGATGGACGAGTCGCCGGGGGTGCGTTTTCGCGTCGGTCTCGCGGCCCTGACCTACGCCGAATATCTGCGTGACGCCACGGCCCGGGAGGTACTCTACGTGATGGACAACATCTTCCGTTTCGTCCAGGCCGGCAGCGAGGTCTCCAGTCTGCTGGGACGCATGTCTGCCACCGTTGGTTACCAGCCAACCCTGATCTCAGAAGTTGCGGAGATGCAGGAGCGCATTACCTCAACCCGCTACGGCGCCATCACCGCCGTTCAGGCGGTCTATGTGCCCGCCGACGATATGAGCGATCCGGCGGTGAACGCCATCCTCAGCCACCTTGACACCACGGTGATCCTCTCCCGCGACCAGGCGGGCAAGGGGATCTATCCGGCGATAGACCCGCTGGGTTCCGGCAGCAAACTGATGAACCGCTATACGCTGGGTGACCGCCACTACCGCATTGCCGAGACGGTCAGGGAGCATCTTGCGCGCTATCGCGAGTTGGAGGACATCATCGCCATGCTGGGCATCGAGGAGTTGTCCGAGGCGGATCGGCGCATCGTCAAGCGGGCGCGGCGACTACAGCAATATATGACCCAGCCGTTTCATGTCACGGCCGCCTATACCGGGCTGCCGGGCGTCTCGGTCGGACTTGAGGATACCCTCGACGATTGCGAGGCCTTCATGGCAGGTGACTATGACGGGGTGGATGAAAAGGCGTGTTACATGCGCGGCAGCATGAAGGCGTTGCGCCAGTGAACGGCTTCACCCTGGTTCTGCGGGACGCCAACCACTCTGAGACGATGACGGGGGTGAGTTCGTTCGTTGGTGAAGACACCACCGGCAGCTTCGGTATCCTGCCGGGCCATACGCGCTTCATCACCCTGCTGACCTTCGGTCTGGCGCGTTTTCGCCGCGGAGATCGCCCCTGGCAGTATCTTGCAGTGCCGGGGGCACTGCTCTATTTCGTCGATGGCACCCTGACCATCACCAGTCGCCATTTTCTGATCGATGAAGACTATGAGGCCATCACCTCTCTACTGCAGAAGCGGGTTGTAGCAGAGGAACGTGAGCTAAGCTCTATGAAGGAGAGTCTGCGTTCAATGGAGGAAGAGCTTTTCCGCCGCCTGTGGGAACAACGATGAACAGAGATGACATTCATGATCGACTGGAGCACAAGGTGGGTCTACAGGCCAAACGGCTGAAAAAGGCTGAACAGGAACGTCACCACTGGCTCGCCCAGACCCTGTTCATCGGGTCACTGGGGGTGATGTTCGTGCTGCCGGTGATCGTTGGCGCCTATCTCGGTTCCTGGCTCGATCAACAACTGGAAGAATTCTCAACCAGTTGGACCCTGAGCCTGATTATCGTCGGCGTCTTCATCGGTGCAGTAAACGTCTATTTACAGATACGGGAGTAGAGATGACGCAACAAGGGCTTGACGCAGGCCTGGTGTTTTCCATCGGTCCATTCGAGATCACCGAGACCTCGGTGACCGCTTGGGGCCTACTGTTGCTGCTGGGTGGGTTGTCTGCAGCGTTTACCTTTCATAGGAGCCTTAAGCCCTCCCTGTTCCAAACCGCAGTGGAGGGGATCGTCACCTCTTTGGAAGAAGCCATCTCCGCCGTCGCCCCCCAATGTGCCCGCCGGCTGCTCCCCTTCATCGGCAGCCTGTGGATCTTTATCGTCGCCGCCAATCTGATCGGGCTGGTACCGGGACTGCATTCGCCGACGCGTGATCTCTCCATCACCAGCGCCCTGGCCTTGCTGGTGTTTTTCTCCGTGCACTGGTACGGAATCCGCATCTGCGGACTCAAGGCCTATCTGCGCCACTATCTGACACCTAATCCCATCCTGCTGCCGTTCCACCTGGTCAGCGAGATCACCCGCACCATCGCCCTGGCGGTGCGCCTGTTCGGCAACATGATGAGCCTGGAAATGGCGGCGCTGTTGATGCTGCTGGTGGCCGGATTTCTGGCGCCGGTTCCGCTGCTGATGCTGCACATCATCGAGGCGTTGGTCCAGGCCTACATCTTTGGCATGCTGGCGCTGGTGTATATCGCCGGCGGTATTCAGGTGCAAATTTTGAAACAGGAAAAAACTCAAAAGGAGCCATCATGAGTGGTATCGAAACAATCGTCCTCTACTCCTCCATTGCCGCCATACTGGGTATTGCTATCGGCGTACTGCTGCCTGCCTTCGCCATGGGGCGGGCGATCAGCAGCGCCCTGGAGGCACTGGCACGGCAACCGGAGAGCGAACGCTCCATCATGCGCACCCTGTTTATCGGCCTGGCCATGATCGAGTCCCTCGCCATCTATGTGCTGGTCATCGTGCTCATCGTGCTGTTCCGCAATCCCTTGCTGGAATATTTGCTCAAGTGAGCAATCCTGACTGACGGGGGATACCGTGGAATTCAACTGGACAACCTTCCTGCTGGAGATCATCAACTTCCTGGTCCTGGTGTGGATCTTGAAGCGCTTCCTCTACAGGCCGGTGCTCAACATCATTGCCCGCCGCCAACAGGACGTTGAACAACTGTTGCAGGAGACCACGGCGGAACGGCAAAGCAGTGAGGCGCTGAAGGTGCGGTATGAAAACCGTCTCGCCGATTGGGAGCAGGAGAAGGAGGGGGTGCGCCGGACCCTGCAACAGGAGATGGAAGCCGCGCGCAGAAGGGGGCTTGATGAGCTGGCCGGGGAGTTGGACGATGAGCGCAAGAAGCAGCAGGTACTTAGCGAACGCAAGCAACAGGAGAGTGAACATCTTGCCGAGATTCAGGCGCTGAGCCTGGGTGCCGACTTCACCGCACGGTTATTGCAGCGTCTGGCCAGCCCCGAGCTCGAGGCCCGGCTGATCAAGGTCGCTATTGATGACCTGGATACCATGTCGGCGGAGCAGCGCGAGGTAGTGGCGCGTGCCTGGAGCAATGGCAACGGCGCCATCGAGGTAACGACCGCCTATCCCCTGGATCAGGCCAGGCAAGAATCACTGCGACAGGCGTTGGCACGGCTGATCGATGAGGAGGTCCAGTGCAACTTCCGGCAGGATCCCGAACTCATCGGCGGGGTGCGGCTGAAAATCGATCACAGCGTACTGCATGCAAACTTGCAAGATGAACTCAAGGGCTTCGTGGAGGCGAGCCGTGACTGCTGACCGTACCTGTGCCCGTGGCGGTCCAATGCAACGCACGGCTGCCTGGTTACGGCACTATCGCTTCGGCCTGTCGGTAGCCGAACGCGGCACCCTGGTCTCGGTGGGTGACGGTATCGTCTGGGTGGCGGGTCTCCCCTCCGCTGCCATTGATGACATCATTACCTTCGAGGACGGCAGCCGTGCTCTGGTGTTTGACCTCAATCCCGATCTCATCGGCGGTGTCCTGCTGCACGCAACCCAACGGCTAACCGCCGGCATTTCCGCCCATATTGCCCACGGGTCACTATCGATTCCAGTTGGGGATGCACTGCTGGGACGGGTCATCGACCCACTGGGAAAGGCTCTGGATGACGGCGATGATCCCCGGTCACAGGAACGGCGCCGGCTCGAACGCCGTTCGCCCCCCATCACCGCCCGGGACTTCGTACACAAACCGCTGAACAGCGGCAGCAAGATTATCGACACCCTGCTCCCCATCGGCAAGGGACAGCGCCAGCTGATCCTTGGCGATGAGGGTCTGGGAAAGACCTCGATTGCCCTCGATGCCGTTATCAACCAACGCGGCAAGCAGGTCTATTGCATCTATGTGCTGATCGGCCAGAAGCGCTCCAGCGTGGTCAATGTGCTGGAGATCCTGCGTACCTTCGGGGCACTGGAATACACCACCCTGGTAGTGGCGGAGGCCAACGCCCTGCCTGGCTTGCAGCACCAGGCGCCCTTCGCCGGCTGCGCCATCGCCGAGTATTGGATGGAACAGGGGCGGGATGTGCTGATCGTCTACGACGACCTGGCCACCCATGCCCTCAACTACCGTGAACTGTCGCTTTTGTTGCGCCGTCCGCCGGGGCGGGAGGCCTATCCCGGCGACATCTTCTCGGTCCATGCCCGACTGCTGGAACGCTCCACCTGTCTGAATTCCGAACATGGCGGCGGCAGCATGACGGCCCTGCCCATCGTCCAGACCCAACAGGGTGAGATTGCCGCCTACATACCCACCAACCTCATCTCCATTACCGATGGCCAGATCTTTCTCGACCGCAAGCTGTTCGCCGGTGGCTTCCGTCCGGCGATCGATATTGGCCGATCGGTCTCCCGTATCGGAGGCGCGGCGCAACACCCCAGGATAGGCGCCGAGTGTGGCCAACTGAAGCTCGACTATCTGCGCTTTCTGGAACTGGAAATTTTCACTCGATTTGGCGCGCGCATGGAGGCTGGTCTGGAGACCATTCTTAAACGCGGACACATCCTGAGAGAGCTCCTCAAGCAGGATCGCCTTGAACCCTTTGCCGTTGAGTTCCACATGGCCTGGCTGATTGCCTTCAATGACCATCTATTGGATGAGCTGGAGCCCGCGGACATTGTCCCGATCCTTGCACACCTCAAGACCCAATACCCGGCGGGGAATCTGGGCCTGGAAGACAGCCGTGAGGCGTGGTCCCGCGCAGTAGCGGGTTGGTTGCAATAGTCCCATGGCCCATCGACGTGATGTTGAACTGTGCATGGAGAGCCTGGAGGATATCAGGAACATCATGAACTCCATCAAGAGCCTGGCCTACATGGAGAGCCGCAAACTCACGCAGCGGGTGGAAAACCAGTTGCTGCTGATGAAATCCATCGAGCAGGCGGCGGCCGATTTTATCTCGTTCAGTCCCCACACCTGCACCGTTGACCGCTTGCCGACCGCCTTCATTCTGATCGGCAGCGAACACGGCTTCTGCGGCGATTTCAATGAGCAACTGCTGCAACGGTTGCAACGCACGGTTGAACAGGAAAACACGCCCACTCCGCCGTTGATTGCTGTTGGGCATAAACTCAGTACCCGGCTTGACGACCATGGGGTCAGTTTCACTTTTATCGAAGGAGCGGACGTGGCCGAAGAGGCCGGCCGGGTCATCAGGCAGATCGTCAAAGCGGTGAACGATCTGCGCCGCCGGGTAGAGGGGGGCGTAAGGTTAACGGCCCTATTCCATCGGCACGCGCCGGAGGAGGTTGCTGTTAAACGACTACTGCCGCCCTTTCAGCACTTGGTCGGAGTGAAACCGCGCTATACCGTGCCGGTCCTATCCAATCTTCCAGCCCATCAGCTCCACCTGGGCCTTGTCGATCACTACCTGTTCCATGTGTTGTATGAAATCGTTTTCACCTCACTGCTTAGCGAGAACATGTGCCGTGTTCGGCAACTGGAGGGTGCTGTCCGTCACCTGGACGAACGTGTAGAGGTTCTCATGCGCAAGAGAAATCAGCTGCGGCAGCAAGAGATCATCGAGGAGATTGAGGTGGTTCTGTTGGGCACAACGGCCTACAGGTAACACATTCGCTCCTGTCCAGTCACTCTGCAACGAGTGACAAACCTATCACCCGATATCCTGGGCAACGACGCAGAAAACCGCTTGATAAAGGTCAATCTGCTAGAAAATCATCCAAAATCGAGAATTGTTCCTCTATCAGTTTTCTTGCCGCTGTCTCGGCATAGGAGAAATCGGGTTTTTCATCTTCATGCGGCATGTGAACGCAAGTATTTGCCATCCGGCAATACATGGAGACCTTTAAAGCCAGGCTACTGGATCTGGCATGTTCATAGACTGGAGATAACGCTGTTCGGCATGCCATTGCCACAAAATGCGCCGCTTGAAGCCCGGGGTTGAGTTCTTCCAGATCTGAATGAAGTTGGGTGTTCACACATATCACCTGAGACCAATGGTAGGCGCTAGCCAACTCCTCGGCAGTAGGCGCATCCTTGTCAATCACCTCCAGCATCCGCGTCAACAGCGGATCTTCGAGTAGCCCCGCATCATGGCGTATAAACCGCGCACTAATTTGCCGCTGCTTTGCCAGGGGCAGGGCGGAAAGTTCCCGTTTAAAGGCCTTCATGGTTGTAATTTTTGTCATTTATCGAATCTCCGGATTAAACAATGGGTAACGTGCATCGATAACGGGAAAGATTACAACACGCCGCCACTGGTGTCTCTCTGGACAATGGGGCAACTTGACGCGCTTGGATGCGCGCCATCCATGGCGCGCCCCCTACGGGCGCACTGCGTGCGTCCAAATTCATTCCCGATGAATTTGTCACGGGTTTTTTGCGCCGAACAGTTGTTACCGCGACCGGGTGGTGCCCGGCATCGACATCGAGGCATGTCCGGCCTGCGGTGGTGAGATGAAGATCATTGCGTGTAGCGAAGATACGGATATCTTTGCTGATATTGCTGTGCAATAAATCGCGTTGTTGTTCTAAAATTGACGGGATATCCATACTACTTAGTCCAATGGCTAAATGCTGCTGGACTGGATACTGAAAGCGATATTTTATCAAAGCTTATGTTACTGCCACTGCGTAATTGTAGAACCATCCCTGCACACTCACCAGAGAGTTTAATCCTACCATTAGGGCCACCTGAAAAAGTGCCTCCGCATCTACTTTGAGAAGAGGAGCCATTTAATGATGCAACTGAGTTGGTTTTAAATGTAACACCGCCATATCCATTGACTTGAGTCCCGACATTATAGAAAGACAAAGTAATGGTTGTGGTGACAATATTATTAAATTCACCAAAGCTGTAATCCTCATCAAAAGATCCACTTGCACTTACTTTAATAATGGGAATGGCACTATTTTCAATAGCTGGAGGGGTTTGTGGATCACTTTCTCCTTTGAGTTCCTTTTCGAGCGCTTTCCATGCCTCATCATCATTGGCTTTGAGTGCTGCTCTACGCTCTTCCCGTGTCATCTGTTCGTAGCTTTTATTCTTTTCCTTTTTACTTTCAGCTATCTTTTTACGCAATCGCTCCCTGGCTTTTTTTGCTTCATGCTCCTTTTTCTCTTCTTTTATTATTTTGCGAAGTCTGGCTTTGGCATCCTCGAAATCCTTTTTGCGTTTGGCATCGCTTTCCTTTTTAAGCTTGGCTTCGAGCTTTTTACGCTCTTTTTCTTTTCTCTTTTGAGCAATTATTTTCATTTTTGCTTCAAGTTTGGCTTTTCGCATTGCCTCTTTTTCTGCTTTTTTGGCTTTGGCTTTTTTTACTTCTTTATGCCAACCGTTTATGTGGCTTTTGACCTCTTTTTTGAGCTTGTCTAAATCAGGCAGTTGTCCATAGTCTGTCTCATCCATCAATGTTTTGATGGGGCTACGAACCACGCCATCAACAATGATGGCATTTCCCAGACCCTTATAGATATCCGATTCCATAATAAAGCCTGTAATCATACGGCCACGGTAGCGTGCGGTTTTAGTGGGGTTTTTGGGTGGTTTTGCCCATTTGCTCGGGTCTTTTGGCAGTGCCATAGCCTCTTCAACTGCAATTTTATCTGCTTTGCACGCTAACCCCGAAAAGAGGCATGTGGTGACAACCAGAGTTGAGCATCCGGCCGTAAAAAGTCTTTCAGAAAATTTGGTGTCGCTGACAGGTCACAAGTACAGAGTAACTCAATTGCCTGTGGAGGAT
>JAAENL010000419.1 GCA_024224435.1 Halieaceae bacterium | reverse complement strand
TGTGGCGATGAACATGGTGCCAGAGATTCTGGCGACCGGCAGCCGCGTGATTGACCTGTCTGCAGACTATCGGATTCGTGATGCCGATGTTTGGTCCACCTGGTACGGTGCGACTCACGCCAGTCCGGAACTTCTTGACACTGCCGTATACGGTTTGCCGGAATACAACAGAGAAAAAATTGCCACGGCCCAGTTGGTGGCCTGCCCAGGATGTTATCCCACGTCGGTGCAGTTAGGGTTCATGCCGCTTCTGGTGAAGGGGCTGGTTGATCCCTCTCATTTGATAGCAAGTTCTGCCTCGGGGGTAAGTGGCGCTGGCAGGCAGGCAAAGATCGACAATCTCCTCAGTGAAGCGTCAGACAGCTTCAAGGCCTACAGCGTCAAGGGGCATCGGCACCTGCCGGAAATAGAGCAGGGGCTCACGGATATCGCCGGGGAGGGTGCCCAGGTAACATTTGTACCCCACCTGTTGCCCATCGTCCGCGGCATCCAGTCCACTCTTTTTGGGCGCCTGCGAGACAGGGAGGCGAATTTACAAGCCGTATTCGAAGATTACTATGCCGATGCCCCCTTCGTGGATGTGTTGCCGGCAGGCGCACTGCCCCAAACCCGCACCGTCAAGGGAGCGAACCGATGCCAGCTATCAGTAGTGGTGCCCCAGGACAGGGATACGGTTGTCGTGCTCAGTGTGATAGACAACCTGGTGAAGGGTGCGTCCGGACAGGCCCTGCAGGCCATGAACATCATGTTTGGCCTGGATGAGTCTGCGGGTTTGCGGCAGGTCGGGCTGCTGCCCTGAGGTAATGGAGTAATGGGCAGAGTCCGCTTCAGACGGTTGGCGATCCGACAAGCCGGTGCGATTAATCTCATCATATTATTACTGCTATTTGTCGCGGTGACCGTGGCGGGCGTTGCGCTCGGACGCTACAGCGCCGAGCGGGGCGTTCGAGTAAGCCCCGCGGCCTTGGCCTCTGTGCAAACTCGCCTGACGGAGACGCGCGAGTCTCTGGATGTGGCGCTCGGTGAACTCGAGGTACTGCGTACGCAGCGTGAAGTCGACAAGCAGGCGTTGGACATGCTGCGTGCGGAAATGGCGGCGGAGCGGGAGCGAACCGCGACTATCGAGGAAAGTTTGAGTTTCTATCGCAGCCTGATGGACTCTGACGGCGCCAAGGGGCTGCAGTTGCGCAAGCCAGAACTGGTCCGCGTTGGCGATGGGAGAATTGCATACCGGTTCTTCGTGCAACAGCGGGAGAGAGAGTACGACCTGTTAAACGGTTCGCTCTCTGTGCAGATCCGCGGGCAGCAGGCTGCTGAACAGGTGGAATATACTCTGGCGCAATTGTCCGAAGATTTTCCCGATGGGTCTGCCACACTGCAGTTCCGCTATTTTCAAGCCGTCGAGGGAGAGCTGCTGCTGCCCGAGGGCTTCAATCCCAGTGACATTTTTCTGTCGGTCAGTATCGACAAGCCCCGCAAGGCTGAAGTGAGCGAGGTGTATCCCTGGGAATTGCAGAAGCGATTTGTCAATCTGGGGCAGTAAGAGAAACATCGCCGTTGCGGGTGCTACGACCCTTACTTTCAGTGATGCTGGTGGCCGCGGGTGACCTGCAGTCCGGTGGTAACCGGGCCGTCGAGGGTCTGGTGCAGGGAAATATCGTCGCCTATCCTGACAGGGAGGCCCTGCTCAGGGTTATCGGCAAAGGCCGGGAGCAACGGAGGCCAACGGCGGTTCTACGCAGATGACGGATAGACGCGAGGACTGCGGCCCCTCTGTGCACAAGCCTGCGCAGACCGGCGGCGAAAACGGCGGGAGGCCGCTAAAGTTGACTGATTTGGTCGGATTTACGATACTATGGCCATAAAGCCATTCACAAGGGCCAACAGGCCGTCGGGAAAAGACTGATGTCAGCCGCTGAAACATTCGATCCTTCGGGCATAAACCTGTCTGAACGCGCTGTGCAGAAGGTTCAGGAGCTTGTCGCTGAAGAAGAGAACGACGAGCTGAAACTGCGTGTTTTTATTACTGGCGGCGGCTGTTCCGGGTTCCAGTACGGTTTTACATTCGATGAACTTGTTGCTGATGACGATACCGCGTTGCAAAGCGAGGGTGTCACTTTATTGGTGGACCCGATGAGTCTGCAGTATTTGGCCGGATCAGTCGTCGATTATACCGAGGGCCTCGAGGGGTCCCGTTTCGTTGTGGAAAACCCCAATGCCACCGCTACGTGTGGTTGCGGTTCATCCTTCTCTATCTAGATTGCTCCTTCAGGGCGATTGCGCCACGTGCCACTGGGCGATGATGAGCAGCGAGTCGCCGTAAATCCTTGCTAATGCATTGAGCGCCAATGAAGCGCTTGCACCGGTCACGAAAGTCTTTGTGGAGTAGAGGGGCGAGTCGGTGGAAGACAGGTGCGCGGTGACGCTGTTAACAGTGCCCACAGGTCTAGATGGCGCGCCGGGGCGCACCGCTCGGGTAGATGCCACCAAGTATCCGCTCGCCGGCAGCTCCTGTTACCACCGGGGCATTACCGGCACTGTTGGTGAGCGTTTGACAAGCCAACCAGGCAAACGCAGCGGCCTCCACCCAGTCCGGGTCCATGCCCAAGGCTGCGGTCGTGTCCAGTTTTGCCGGTTTCGCGTGCAGCGCAAGGCGCTGCATCAGATGAGTGTTGTGCGCCCCGCCGCCGCAGACAAACACCTCAGTGGGCACGGGGGAGTGGTTCTTTATCGCGAGCGCGATACTTTTTGCCGTCAATTCCACCAGCGTAGTCTGTACGTCTCCCGCTGCTATCGCAGAGGACTGGCCCAACATTTTTTTCAACCAGGCAAGGTTGAAGGCCTCCTTGCCCGTGCTTCTGGGACCTGTAAGAGTGAAGAATGGGTGAGTCATCAAGCGTGCGAGGAGTTGCTCGTCAATGTTCCCTGCCGCCGACCACCGGCCATCCCGGTCGCATGCCTCTCCCTGCTTCTCCTGAATCCAGTGGTCCAGTAGTGTATTTCCTGGTCCCGTATCAAACCCTGCGATCAATTCAGTGCCCTTCAGTAAGGTCGCATTGGCAATCCCTCCGATATTGACGATGGCGCGGTTAACGCCCTCTGCCGACAAGGTCGCCGCGTGAAATGCCGGCGCTAGCGGGGCTCCCTCGCCGCCTGCAGCGATATCCCTGCGCCGAAAATCAGCGACCGTGGTGATGCCTGTTATCTCAGCAATCGTGTTGGGGTCGCCTATTTGCAGTGTAAATCCTCGATGCCTGCTGTCGGTGACAGACGCAGGTCTGTGGCGGATGGTTTGTCCGTGAGTGCCTATGGCGGCTACCTCGTCCGGGTCGACGCGGGCATTTTTCAGCAGCGACAGGGCGGCACCGGCAAACAGGGCGCCCAGTTCCCGGTCGAGCACACCCATACGCTCGATCTCGTCTGCCCCGGGCTGGCTGAGTGCCGCTATGTCGTGCTTCAGGTGTTGTGGAATAGGGTATTCGCAGGTGGTCAGCACCTCCGCGTTTTCGCTTTGGCAGGATACCAATGCGCAGTCGATAGCATCCACGCTGGTGCCGGACATAAGCCCGACATACAAAGGTAATGTTGTCTTCAAGATCAGTTGGTGGACAGGTTGGCGTCAGTGGTCGCGCTCATCGCGACCGAGTTGCCTGAGCGCAGTTTGGTGAGTTGTTCGTTAGCTCGGTTTACCGTCAGTTGAAAATTCTCCATCTCATGACTCGGTAACTGCTTGGCCTTGGGAAGTTCTTTGACAACCTTGCGCGGGTTGCGATGCACACCATTTACGAGAAACTCGTAATGCAGGTGGGGGCCGGTTGCGGCCCCTGTTGCGCCAACGGTTCCAATGATTTGCCCCTGAGTAACACGCCGACCTGCACTTACAGCGCGTTTGTGAAGGTGCAGATAGCGAGTGACGTAGCGGTCTCCATGGCGAATGAACACGTAATTACCGTTGGCTTTGGTGTAGCCCGATTTTACGACTCTGCCATCTCCGGATGCGTACACTGGTGTTCCCGTGGGGGCGGCGTAATCTGTGCCCCTGTGGGGCCGTGTTGTTTTGTAAATTGGGTGTAGGCGTCGCAGGTTTGGGCGTCGCCGTCGGCGCGGTTGTGGCCGTGGGGGTCGGGGTGGCGGTCGGCAGGATGGGAGTCGGGGTCGGCGTAGAAGGCATAGGCTTAGGCGTGTCCGGTACGGGCGTGTCCGC
>JAAENL010000418.1 GCA_024224435.1 Halieaceae bacterium | reverse complement strand
GTCTTGCGATAGACCCAGACCACGCGCACCGGACACTTCAGGGTCTTGACCATGAACACCTGCTCATAGTAGAGGACCTCGCGGGATTTCCCGTACAGATGGACTGTGCAGCGCGCGGCCAGATGGCGGAATTGGACCGCCAGATCCGCCGCTGAACCCAATTTTTCCCCGTATTTGCGCTTGGCTCCGCGTTGCCTTGGTTTTCTCTCCGGCGGTAGGCCATAGAGCATGGAAGTCACCCGTAGACGCGAGAGCAGATGAAACTGCAAGCCGAGCGCTTCGCGCACCGGCTTGAACAACCCATTGTTGCCGAACCAACTGTCGGTCACCACCAACACCGGCACACCGGCAAAGCAGGAGGCGATCTCGATGATCATGGCCGCCGCCTGCGCCAGCTTGGTCTGAAAAGGCACCACCTTGCCGCCTTTTTTGACGTTGAGCGTCTTCGCTTTTATGGCCTTCTCCGGCAGGTAGAACCGAAACGCCAACGGCAGACAGGCCCAGCGGCCCTTGACGAGCTTCAACAGCCCCACGGCCACCACATTCTGCGCCCAGGGATACTTCGACTGGTTCGATTTGGCGGCATGATCGAAGATCGATTCGCAACCGAAGATCTTGCGCCCCACCTTCGGGTTGAGAAAGTCATCGAGCACCAACACCAGGCGCCCATCGGTCAAAGGTGTCGGAATCAAGCCCCAGAGCACCCGCCACAACCGATCCCAGGGCAAGCTCGGCGACGCCATAAAGGTATAAAAGCGCTGTGAATCCAGCGACAACCCAAACAGCGTATGCAGGGTGCGCAACAGATTCGAGGTCATCGACGAAGTAAAGGGTACGACGACCGAGAGTAACGTATAGGTGAACCACTGAGCGCGTTCGCGACCGAGCCGGGTATCGGAGAAAGCGCCTTGGAGGGGAGGGAGAAGATCGCGTAGAATGAACATCGAACGAGGGCCTCTTTTTCCTTGTTATCAATGGGTTAGCACCACGAATGATACCAGAAAACGAGCCCTCGTTCATCTTTATGTGATTGATATTTAAGAAAAACCCCTCTATCGGACAGGCAGGAATACAAGCGGTATGACTAATTTCTATTAATTGGAAATTGCTTATATCTCCCGCCCGAAAACGGCGGAACTCCAATTGCCCTATGCTGGGCGTAACAGCAGCGCACAAGAATATTAGCTACCACTAATATCTTTTCTATTAGTGTAAGCTAATATAGCTCCCGCCAACCGCCG
>JAAENL010000417.1 GCA_024224435.1 Halieaceae bacterium | reverse complement strand
CGATTACGCAAAAGAACGCCAGCAGTTCGCCAGGCCCATTGGTAGTTTCCAGGCTGTAGCCCACCGGCTGGCGGATATCCAGGTGGACGTTGAAATCGGCAGAAGCCTGCTCTACGGCGCCTGCCTGGCGGTGGAGGATGAGTCTGCCGAAGCGGAGGCACTTGTATCGGCGGCCAAGTCCTGGATGAACGACCTGGGTGTAAAAGCCGCAGAGGCGGGGCTGCAGCTTCACGGAGGCATCGGCTACACCTGGGAGTTGGATATTCACCTTCACCTGCGCCAGGCGCGCTCGAACGCTGTGACACTGGGTGACAGCAAATACCACCGTGCCCGGGTGGCCAGGCACCTGATGACCCCCGAATACTGATTCCCTATGGAGAACGAATGATGACGAATCTCAAAGACTATCCAACGATTGATATCATGAATCATCCGAAGGAGGTGCGCAGCGAGCAGGCTGGTAATCCTTTCGAGTATCGAGAGTTTCAGATTATGCTCGAGACCACCTTTAAGGCGATGAACAAACCGGGTGGTACGAAAACTCAGAGCCAGCAGGCTCCTGCATCTGGAGGCGAGAAACCCAGGGAACGAGTAGACCCCCTGGCGGGCCACGCCGATACGGCATCCTGCTTGCAGACCATGGATGAACTTGGTTACAGCCACATCTCAGTCTGTGCAACGAAGATGTGGTCTTACTATCACCACCGGGATTTTATCCTGAACTACCCGATAGAACTCGTGCATGAAGCGGCGGAAGAATCAGGGGGGCGGATAATGGCGGCAGCCAGCTATGACCCTTTCCGCATCAGCGATAGTTTGAAAGACATTGACCGGGCGGTGAGGGAACTCGGGTTCAATTACGTCTGGTTCCACCCCCTTTCCTACGGCCTGGCGCCGAACGACAGGCGCTTTTATCCCCTGTACGCCAAGTGCGTTGAGTTGGATATCGCGGTGGGTATGCAGGTGGGGCACTCCGCGGAAGTTTTGCCGTCGGATTGTGGGCGCCCAATGCTTGTCGATGATGTCGCCATTGAATTCCCAGACCTGCGGATAAACCTGTCCCATACAGGTTGGCCCTGGGTGGACGAATGGTGCTCGATGTTGTGGCGACACCCCAATGTCTACGGGGATATATCGGCCTATTACGCTAAATCACTGGACGATCGACTGGTGAAGTTTATGGACTCTTCCCGCGGCAGGGACAAGGTCCTGTTCGGTACGAACGGGCTGGGCTTACGCAGGTGCAAGGAGGAATTCCTCAACCTTGATATCAAAGAGGAGACCAAGCGCAAGGTGCTGTACGACAACGCGGTAAGATTTCTGAAGCTTGAAGTGTGACCACAGGGCCCCGCAGAGCGACATGCAATTGAGAAAAGTAAAAGACAGGAGTGGATATGAGTTTGGCAGAAGGTGAAATCAGGGGAGAGATAACGGAGCAAAGCCTGTCTCGATTACTAGAGCGTAAAGACATAGAACGCACCAGGCCAGGGGCCATGCAGCGTGACTTCCTGACACCCAGTCGCTGGGCGGAAGGCGATCTGGCTAAGGCCAATTTTGTTGTCACCTCGGAAATGAATGAGCGGCTTGCCAGGGGTATAGGCGACATGAACCTGCTGTTCCTTGATCCCGCCTACGCCAGAAAGTCTCCCTTCGGTCGGAAGATAACTCCGCCGTCAATGATGGCCTACGCTGAAAACGTCAACGGTGCCGTGGACGGTTTTCCAGGCTGTCATGCCATCTGGCGGGGCCTGGAGTTCGAGTGGGAGGAGCCGATCTACACTGACGAGCCTATTCTCAGTTCAAGCCGGTTGATCGACGCGAAGATCGTGGACAGCAAATTTGCAGGGGGGATGGCCGGCATCCAGTCCTATGAGACACGAATTGAAAATCTTGATGGCCAATCCAAAGGTGTGTACCGCACCCACTGGCACCGATTCTCCCGTAAGAAAGCGGCGTCATCTGGAAAATACAAGAAGACGGAAGAAAAACAATGGACAGATGAAGAGCTGAACGCCATTTGGGAGGAGTATCGCCAGTACAACTTCAATCGCAGAACCAGCGAGGCGCTTTATGTGGAGGACGTGGAGGTCGGACAGCACATACCGCATATCGTTAAAGGTCCGATTAACTTGACCAGCAAGCTCGCCTTCGAGTTCGCCCGGGGTGCGGGGGGGTGGTTTGTAGGGCACGAGTTGGCCGTGGAACTGTTTGAGCAGTATCCGAATCTCGCTTTTCGCAATGAAGAAAACGTGCCCGAACCGCCTGTGGCCATTCATTGGACCAACGAGCGCTGCCAAAAATACCTGGGAATGCCCAAAGCCTACGAGGCAGGTTACGAACGCATCAACTGGTTGGCCCAGATGGCAATGTCGTGGATGGGTGACCACGGTCGCATGGTCAAAATGGGTCTGCAGTTTCATGGTTTCCATTGGCAGGGTGATGCGATTCGCATGCACGGCAAGGTTACAGCCAAGGACGAGACAACAGGAATGGTGGACCTCGATATCAGGACAGTTACTCACAGGGGGGAAGACACCTGCACCGGAACGATGCGTGTGAAGCTGCCTGTGCGGCAGGGGATTCAATAATCATGGCAAGACTGGAAAACAAGATAGTATTCGTCACCGGGGCCACCTCTGGTATCGGGGTAGATATTGCTCGCCGGTGTATGGAAGAGGGGGCGAGCAGGGTTTACGTGGCAGGTAGAAATGCACAGAGAGGCGAGCAGGTTGTAACAGATCTGGGGGAACGGGCGCGGTTTGTCTCACTCGACGTTGCCAGTGAAGATTCCTGGATCAGTGCTATAGATTGCGTGATAAATGAATCGGGACGCCTCGATGTTCTGGTAAACAATGCGGGTATCCTGACCTCTCGTAATGTCGAGAATACCGAACTGAGCCTGTTTGAACGCCTGGTGATGACAAATGCCGGAGGTGTTTTCCTTGGCTGCAAGCACGCTATCAAAGTGATGAAAGCCAAGGAGGCACCTTCTTCGATAGTCAACGTACTTTCTACAACGGCCTTGAAAACATCAGCATGGACGATGGCCTATGGTGCGAGTAAAGCAGCGGCGCTCAGTCTGAATAAGTCAATAGCGCTACACCTTGCGGAGCAGCGATACCCAATACGGTGTAATGCAGTATTACCGGGTGTAGTTAAGACGCCCATGCTGGAGGACATGCTGGCGGACTCGGAAGATCCAGAGGGTACTTTGGCAGCTATTGTCGCTTCACATCCCATTGGCAGGTTGTTGGAGGGAGAAGAAATTGCCAATGCGGTTATCTATTTTGCCTCAGATGAGTCCAGTGGCGTCACCGGGACACATTTTTCCGTGGACGGTGGTCAAACGGCGGTTTGAAGCCTTCGCCAGGAAAGGTTGTGTTCAGAGCTCGAATTTGACACGAATAAAAAACAAACATTCTTGTTTAAAAAAGATTAGAGTGATAGCATTGGGGTAAATTGAAATCGGGAAGTCGAGATCTGAAATGCTAAGGAACATGTTTTCATTAGAAGGTAGGGTGGCAATGGTCTCCGGCGCAAGCAGTGGTTTGGGTGAGCGCTTCGCCACGGTACTTGCCGAGCACGGCGCAAAGGTTGTCTGCGTTGCCCGGCGGATGGATGCCTTGTTAGAAGTTGCAGACAAGATCTCGGAATCTGGCGGCCAGGCACTGGCCGTCAGTGCGGATGTAACCGATCAGGAGGCGGTGGCGATGGCCTTTGACAGGGCCGAAGCGGAATTCGGAACCGTTGATATTCTGGTGAACTGCGCTGGTATCCAGTCCATGGCAAGCGTACTGGACATGAGCGACGAGCAGTTCACCTCTGTGATGGATATCAATGTCAGTGGCCTTTGGCGTGCAGCTAAAGAGTGCGCGGTACGTCTGGTGGATGCGAAAAAACCGGGATCAATTATCAATATAGCCTCGATTCTCGGCCTGCAGGCCAGAGCGGAGTCATCAAACTACTGCGCTTCCAAGGCGGCGGTATTGCACATGACGAAGTCCCTGGCCCTGGATCTAATGCCCTATGGGATTCGGGTTAATGCTATGGCGCCCGGATATTTTGAAACCGAGCTGACCAGTTGGTGGCTGGAGTCTGAAGAAGGGCAGCTCGCCAAGTCCCGCCTGCCAGCCGGTCGTTTTGGCAACCTGGAAGAACTCGATGGTCCACTGCTGCTCCTGGCCAGTGACGCATCCAGCTATATGTCTGGATCCGTGCTGACGATAGACGCGGCGCATAGTGTGAGCATTTTGCAATAGCAGGTGCTCCTCTGGGAGTGTCTCACCGAAAAGGATTAATCATGTCAACTACCTATGACGCGCTGATTGTAGGCGCAGGTCACAACTCACTAACCACTGCAGCCTACCTGGCCAAGTCTGGTATGAAGGTATGCGTTCTGGAAAAGAACGACATTATCGGCGGGGGCGCAGTCAGTCGCGAAGTTACCGCACCGGGTTTTCTGCACGATACCCATGCGACCGGAATGATCCTGATCATGGCAAACCCCATGATCAAGAACGACGAGCTTGAGCTTCAGTCAAAGTTCGGTCTCGAGTTCGATTCTCCGGAGGGCACCTATGTTTCGCTTTACGATGACGAAACCTGGATGGGGACCTTTGTCAGCCTGGACAAAACCTGTGAGACCATCGCCAAGTTTTCACAAAAAGACGCGGAAACCTACCGGGCCTTTGTTAATCGCACCATCCAGATGGGGCCGCTGTTCACCGCTGGCTTATTTAAACCCCCGCTGCCCTTTGGGCCCTTTATGGCCATGCTCGACCAGAGTCCGATGGGGCAGGAAGTAGTGGGCTCTATGCTGAAAAGCGCCACCCAGATGATTACCGAAATGTTTGAGCATGAGAAGGTGCGCATGCACTTCATTAAGTGGGTGGCAGAAGGTATGGTCCACCCGGATGAGCGGGGCACGGGTATCTATCTGTACGCGTTGACCGCCATTGCCCACACCCAGGAAGAAACCTCCGTTCGGGGCGGGACGCAGGCCCTGAGTGATGCCCTGGGCCGCTGTATCGAGCACCACGGCGGCGAAATACGCACTGATACCTGGGTGAAGCGAGTGATCACCAGCGGGGGCAAAACTACTGGGGTAGAGCTGGCCGATGGTGAGGTATTGGAGGCCCGCAAGTGTGTGGTTGCCAATATTCACCCGCACCTCCTGGGGGATTATGTCGATGGCCTGGATGAGGATATGGTGGCGGAGGCGAAGCGCTGCGAGTTGTCTTCATTCGGCGCGATAAATACCCACTGGGCCTTGCATGAAGCGCCAAGCTATAAGTGCCCGGAGGTCAACAAGTCGCTGTTGGTCGAGTGTGTCCCTTCTAATATGGCTGGGCTGAAGGCAGGTCTGGACGATTGCCGGGGCGGCAAGCTGGCCTCTAATTTTAATGCGGTGATTGCACACCACACGAACCACGACCCCTCCCGCGCACCAGCGGGTAAACACACGCTTTACCTCTATTGTTTTGCGCCTTTGGAGCTGAGAAATACCGGGCCCCTCGGCGGTCGCAATGTTAACGGTTGGTCCAGCGAAATCCGGGACGAGTACAAGGAGTGGATGATGCAGGAGTACAGCAAGTACTGCACCAACATGAACTCCGACAATATTATTGCCTCTGCCGCGGAGTCTCCGGCAGATATGGCTGAATGGTCACCGAGCTTCCAGAAGGGAGATATTTTTGGCATCGGCAACTGGATCCATCAATATCTCGGCCGCAGGCCTACCCCCAGGCTGGCGCAGTACGCTGTGCCAGGGGCAGATGGCCTCTACCTTGCCGGTCCGTTCATGCACCCGGGCGGTGCAATCACTGGGGGCGGCCGCGCAACGGCCATGAAGATACTGGACGATGCCGGCGCGGATATCTCCAAAACCATGATGATTTGATGTCTCCACGATTGGGAGAGAGTGTTTATGAAAGTCTACAGCAGTGATGGCAGTGTTCTGATGGAAGTGAAGTCCCTCGAACACAATGGCAGCAACCTGGAATTTACAGGAACGGTAATGGGCGCTATGCCGGTAAAAGGCGCGCTGTCTCCTGAAGAGGCCCGGACGGTGTTTAAGCTGATCAAGGGGTTCGGCTTCTGGATGTTCCTCTTAACATTTCTGTTCAGGCGCTCGAAGTAAAGAAAAATGACTATAAATTTTGGTGACATGTTCGACAATGTCGACAGGGTTGTCGATCCTGACTTTATCCTCGTCTATGAGGAGGGTCACGAAGGGCTTTTGAGATCATTCACTGTTGGCCAGTTCAAGCAGCAAACCAATAACCTCGCCAGATCGCTGTTGGCCATGGGGTGTGAGCCCGGTGACAAAGTTGCCATTTATATGCGCAACCGGCTGGAGTATCTGGTGGCTACCGTGGCCCTCGCTAAGGCCAGGCTGGTACACGTCAATGTGAACTATCGCTACAAAGCGGGCGAGTTGGCCTATCTTCTCAATAGCAGCGACGCCCGGTGCGTGATATTCGAGTCGGAGTTTGCCGACACACTCAGCACCACCCGGGCACAACTGGATAGCGCCGACTATTTTATCGAAGTAACTGATGATAACTTGGAACAAAGTTGGTCTCATTCCTTCGACGAGTCAGCTCAATCCGGGAATGGTGAGCCGCTTGATATCGAGCGCAGCAGCAGTGACCAGTTCTTCATGTACACCGGTGGCACAACGGGAATGCCAAAAGGGGTGATGTGGGAGCAGGGCGTACTGTGGAATATGATTGGCCCGAACCCCCTGACACCGTTCTCGCCCGCACCGCAAACCCTCACAGAGCTGAATGTGCCGCCGCAGGGAGGGAAGAACAAGACACTGATCTTGCTGCCCTTTATGCATGGCTCCGGTGTGTGGTCCTCGCTGGCCTCTATAGGCTATGGGGACCCGGTGGTTGTGATGCGAAGCAAGCGTTTTGACCCGGCGCTCACCCTGGCAACGATAGACAAGTACGGCATTGCCAATGCCACCATCGCCGGTGATGCTTTTGCCAAACCTTTGGTCGATGAGTTGGAGGCCAATCCCGGTAAATACGAGTTGGCTACCCTCAAGGGGCTTCGATCATCTGCCATGTTGTTCAGTAGTCGGAACAAGGCCCTGTTCCTCAAGCATTGTCCCGGCCTTACAGTCATTGATATTGTCGGTTCCTCGGAGTCTTCGGCATCTGCAGCGTCTATTGCAACCCGAGAGAGCGATTTATCCCAGTCTAGAGGCTTGCCTATGCACCTCACTCCGGCAGCAACGGTGTTTGATGAAAACTGGAATAAAGTCGAAGCTAAAGCGGGCAACACAGGATTTCTCGCTGTATCTGGTGCTATTCCTATCGGGTATTACAAAGATGAGGAAAAGACTGCCCAGACCATGACCGTCGTAGACGGCGTGCGCTATTCGCGGCCGGGAGACTGGGTAGAGTTTCAGGAAGACGGCTCCGTTATTTTTCTGGGCCGGGGCAACGTATCGATAAACACCGGTGGTGAAAAGGTCTTTCCGGAAGAGATAGAGGTCACGCTGCGGGCTCACCCCGATGTGGCGGACTGCCTGATCGTCGGCGTGCCAGACGACCGCTTCGGGCAGGCGATTACTGCGGTGATCCGGTTGGGGCCGAATGCAGAGCAGGATGAGGAAGTGTTCAAAGCGCATGTGCGCGTGGAACTTGCAGATTACAAAGTACCGAAGCATGTGCTGTTCGTCCCTGAAATATTCCGTTCTGCCGCAGGAAAGGCAGACTACAAGATGACCACGGACTATGCCGTCAGGACACTTGAAGAAGCAGGAAAGGGCGGCTGAATACAGGAGATATACCTTGATCGACAAACATCGCCAGCCAGTCATCATCGGTATTGGAGAACTCTGTGAGCAGGTGCCGAAAGATGTGACGACCGCGTCCTCCCCACTGGACCTGATGGAACAGGCATCGCTTGCGGCCTTTAGAGACAGCGGCATTCCGGACAAGGTGATCGAAGCACTGGACGTGTTGGCAGTGGTGCGGACTTTTGCTGATTCCACGCCCATGTACCCCAACCCGTTTGGGCGTGTGAAGAATTACCCCCGGGCTATCGCTCGCCGCATCGGCGCCCAGCCCCATGCGGCCATCTACAGTCACGCCGGGGGAAATACTCCCCAGGCGCTGGTCACAGAGTTTTCGGAGCGAATCGCCGCTGGCGATAACAGCATTGTACTCCTGGTTGGGGGGGAGGCGATTGGCACCACGAAGTCCGCGCTAAAAGCGAAAATCAAATTGCAGTGGGGCGACGATACTGGTGGGCAATTAGAAGACAGGGGGCTCGGCCTGGACAGTATTATCGACCGGCAGCAGATCGATAACGGCCTGGCCACTGCACCGCTGATGTATGGCTTATTGGAGAATGCCCGGCGAAGTGCACACGGCAATAGCCGGGAGCAATATGCCGATGAAATGGGAAAGCTGTTCCAGGCTTTTACTGAGGTTGCAGCCCAGCATCCCGTGGCTGCTTTCCCCACAGCGTACAGTGTCGGGGAGTTAATTGAGGTCAGTGATACTAACCCGCCGATTTCCGCTCCTTACACAAGGCACCTGGTGGCCAAAGATGGCGTAAACCAGGCAGCCGCGGTGGTGTTGACCAGTGTCGCGCGAGCCCAGGAACTGGGTATTCCCCGAGATAAAATGGTTTTCCCTGTAACGGGAAGCAATGTGCATGACCGATACCTGGTGCAGCGCCCGAACCTGGCGTCATCCGAGGCAATGCGCATTGCCTACCAGGCTGTTCTTGAGTCTTCAGGTGTGTCACCCGATGAGATATCCCTGCTAGACCTCTACAGCTGTTTCCCCATAGCAGTGTTCAATGCCTGCGAAGCCCTGGGAATTGACCCACTTGGTGGAAGGGCACTGACCCTGACCGGGGGATTACCCTTCTTTGGCGGGGCGGGTAATAACTACTCGATGCACTCTATCGTGAATGTGGCTTCACAGTTGAGAGAAAGACGAACTGGTTACGGGCTCGTGGGAGCCAATGGCGGGGTTCTTTCCAAGCATGCGGTGGGAATGTATTCAGCAGAGCCCCCTGAGAACGGGTGGTCATCCTGCGATCACAAGGCCCTGCAGTCACTGTTCTATAGTGATAACTGCCCGGAGGTAGACCCGTATGCGTCTGGCCCAGCGGTGATAGAAACCTATTCCATCGATTATAGAAAAGGCGTTCCAACAAAAGCCTATATTGTTGCGAGAACCATAGAGGGTAAGCGTTTTATTGCCCATTCGGATCCGGGCGATGCTGAGACACCCCAGAGAATGCATGCCGATGACCCGATCGGAAATACCGTCTATGTAACCAGCGCAGGCCCCGGTACCCGGTTCAGCTATAGTCGATCTACAACCGCGTCATTGGTACCGAAGCGACCTGGTACGCTGGATGCCGAGTACCAGTATTGCAAAATCAAACGGCACGGCTCTGTTCTTGAGGTGACGATGAATCGCCCCGACAGCCGGAATTGCCTGAATCCGCAGGCGAACTATGAGCTTGATGGTGTGTTCGACCTGTATGAGAGTGACCCCGAACTGTGGGTGGCGATAATCACCGGTAGCGGTGACAAGGCCTTCTGTGCCGGTAATGATTTGAAGGCCACCGCTTCGGGAGAACCTATTTGGGTACCCGAAGGCGGCTTTGGCGGACTGACTCACAGGAAATCGCGACGCAAGCCGGTGATCGCCGCGGTGAACGGCCTTGCCCTGGGTGGCGGGATGGAAATTGCCCTCGCCTGTGACCTTATCGTGGCGAGTACAGAGGCGGTATTCGCATTGCCCGAAGTCAAAGTGGGCTTGATTGCCGGCGCCGGCGGGATTCAACGCCTGGCGAGACAGATACCGCAGAAACAGGCCCTGGAAATGATTCTTCTGGGCGAGAGCATCCATGCGGCGCAAGCCAAGGAACTGGGCTTTGTGAATTGGCTGGTTGAACCGGAGCAACTTCTCGATACCGCCCGGGAGATCGCTGATAGGCTGGCTGCAGTTTCCCCCACCTCCGTGAGCTGCAGTATGCAACTCCTCAGCGAGACTGCACAAATAGCCGATACAGTTGAGGCTGTGCGTTTCCCCGCTGATGCGATAAACCGCCTGCTAACAAGCCAGGATATGCAGGAAGGTGTTGCGGCATTTACCCAGAAACGCAAACCCCGGTGGCGGGGGAGGTAGAGCCTGTATCTTGTAGGAGCGCGCTATGAGAGCGATTAAATGTTGGGCATATTTCTGCGCGCTGATCGCGATCGAACCTATAGTGCCACCACCCATAGAACTGATTGATAGGAGGCAGTAAAGATAATGAACAATGATATTTGCAAGATGTTGGGTTGCGAATTTCCTCTGTTCGCGTTTAGTCACTGCCGCGACGTGGTGGCGGAGGTAAGTAAGGCGGGCGGATTCGGGGTATTGGGTGGAAGTTCATTTACGCCCGAAATCCTGGAAGAGGAGCTCGCCTGGCTCGATGAACACGTTGATGGAAAGCCCTATGGCGTCGATATACTGATTCCGGAGAACATGGGAGATCTAGCGAGTGATGTGTCGATTGAAGAGCTTCAGTCCATGGTGCCAGAGGCACAGCGGCGGTTTACTGCAGATCTTTTGCGAACATATGGTATTGAGGTGCCTGAAGACGAGCTTGTCCAGGCGGAGCTCCCCGGCATTATAGGCGATGTCGGTGAGCAGCTGATGGATGTCGCTTTCAGGCATCCAATCAAAATGATAGCGAACGCGTTGGGGGTTGCTCCTCCATCCATGATTTCGAGAGCTCGCGAGCACAGTGTTCCGGTTGGGGCGCTGGTTGGCGCTAAAGAACATGCCATTCGCCAGGTCAATGCGGGGGTCGATTTCCTTGTAGCCCAGGGAACTGAGGCGGCGGGGCATTGCGGTGAGGTGTCTACTCTCGTATTGGTTCCGGAGGTAATTGACGCCATCAAAGATATCCGGCCAGTGCCTGTGCTTGCTGCCGGAGGCATCATGAACGGAAGGCAGATGGCGGGGTGTATGGCGATGGGCGCTCAAGGCGCATGGACGGGCACCATTTGGCTGGCGACACCCGAAGCGGAAACGTCTGAGGCCATTCGCGAAAAGATGGTTGCCGCTTCCTCCCGCGACACAATTCGTTCAACAGCTCGTACCGGCAAACCGTCGAGGCAGTTGCACTCTGCTTGGCACGATGCATGGCACGGCCCCGACTCTCCGGGAACGTTGCCCATGCCCATGATGTCCATGCTGGCGTTGCCATCTTTTGAAAGGATTGATAGGGCTGTGGAGAATGGTAATGAAAAGGCTCATGACCTGGTGAGCTACTGGGTGGGGCAGGGCGTCGGCCTGGTTGGCTCGGTGAAATCTTGTCGAACCATTATGCAGGAGTTCAAAGAAGAGTTCGGGGAGTCAGTTATATCTATGAATGATGTGCTGGGTATCTAGGTATGTATCGGAAGCTATTGAGCCAATAACCACTAATTTCCAATCAGTTGAGACGTTTGATAAAAAACAAACATAAATGGTTGAAACGAACAAAAATGATTGGTAGTGTTGTCTGCACACTGAGATAAGTCTTCAGTACATGAAGCTCCAGCGAATATAAACACAACAGGAGAACCGTGATGAAATATGCCAAAAGCCCCCTTGCACTTGCTATTGGGTACTTGTACGCCTCGTCGGTCGCTTCACCCGCACTTGCGCAACCGATGCTGGAAGAGGTGATTGTCACGGCGCAAAAGCGCGTAGAGTCACTGCAAGATGTACCTATCTCCATTGCGGCAGTGTCGGGCGATAATATCGAGCGGGCAGGTATTACGGACCTGGAAGAGCTCAGCTTTACCATGCCGAATATCACGATCACCCAGGAGCAAATCTCCGACCGGATAAATATCCGTGGTATCGCCTCTGGCGGTAATCAGGGCTTTGATCAGTCGGTGGGACTATTCTCAAATGGCGTCT
This sequence comes from Halieaceae bacterium, assembly GCA_024224435.1. GTDB lineage: Bacteria > Pseudomonadota > Gammaproteobacteria > Pseudomonadales > Halieaceae > Marimicrobium. Next base: position 1,072 of record JAAENL010000417.1, on the reverse strand, counting down.
ATCTCGCCAGAGGCACGCAATTTCGCTCTGCCTTTCTCGATGTCGGCATGGTAGAGATCTTGCGCGGGCCACAGGCCACGTTGTTCGGCAAAAACACGATTGCCGGCGCAGTGAATATCACGCCCAGGCGTCCTGACTATGACCTGAACGGCGAAATTCGCGGCAGGTATGAGGCGGAGTATGGTGGTTGGAGCACTTCGGCCTACGTAACCGGAGGACTGACAGATACTTTGGCGGCCCGGGTTGCTGTCAAGTACAAGGAAGATAATGGCTGGGTCGACAACAAGCTCATCGATCGCGATGAGCCCGAAGCAGAGGCCACAAACTATCGAGTATCGTTCTTGTGGGAGCCCTCTGCAGATTGGTCGATTAACCTGTCTCACGAAGATTATAGTCTGGAAAAAGATGGGAAGGGATGGGAGGTACTGGGCGCAGAGGTGATCGAGCGCGGTACAGGTGAGGTTCTAGATCCGAATGGCTGTTCGGCACTGGGCCTCATCGAATGTAAGGGAGATTATGTGACCCATGCGACGAATGTCGCGGCTGAAGGTGACCTAAGTAACTATACCGAAGAAGAGTGGTCCGAGGTCGACACAGATCTTACTGCCCTAAACATTGAGTACCAATGGGGTGAATACACGGTTAACTCCGTTACAGGTTGGGCCAATTCTGAGGTGAACGAGCTTAACCCGAGCGCGGCCACACCGATTCCACAGGCGAATACTATGCAGGAGGAAGATTTTGAGTCCTTCAGCCAGGAACTCCGAATTACCTCTCCTACCGATAGCACTATCGAATGGCTTGCTGGTCTTTACTATGAAGAAAGCGACTACGATCTCACAGAGCAGATCAATGTCAACGACTACTACTTGTTAGCGCCGTTTGCGACAGGCAGCCTTGGAACGTTTTTAGGATACAACCCAAAAGTTGTCCAGGACTTTGAGCAGGAAGCGGAGACCTGGGCTGTATTCGGCCAGGCTACATGGAATATTTCAGAAACCTTACGGGCAACCTTGGGTCTGAGGTACAGCGAAGAGGAGAAGGAAGCCGCACAACGCTATGTCACCGACCT
>JAAENL010000416.1 GCA_024224435.1 Halieaceae bacterium | reverse complement strand
GGTACCGGATGATGCGTGTGATTTCGAAGGCATCACTGGAAACATCGCCCTGAAATTGAGCATGGACCCTTGACCAGCGGAACAATTTCCTGGGTTCAACATTCGAGCTAAGAGCCGCTGCAAGTGCCTCAGGTGACATTGTAGTTTCAATGTCGAATCGTTCAGATGGCCATAGTTTCATTGTCCTGTGTGGTACGCGCCCCCCGGGGCAACATTCAGTGCAGGCTTGCACCACAGCGAACCTAGCATCGCATGCCCCATCCGGGCAATACGGTGGACTGCCATGGCTATCGCAACCGCTCCTGGAGTTCCCAAAGCGCGACCCGATTGGAATCCCAAGTGAGACGCGTGGCTGCCGCGTCATAGTCAAGCCACTCAAACCGGTCATGCTCGTGGGAGAGTCGAATGTCTGCACCCTGAACTCGAACGGCAAAAGAGTGCTCGGTGATAACGTAGATGTGGGCCGGCCAATGGCCTCCGGGGAATGCATTGCGCGGGATGGATGCGCTGGCATCCAGCGCGGCCCAACCGGTATCCTGGTCGATGCCGGCCTCTTCATTTGTCTCTCGTTTGGCGGTGGCAAGCGGGGCCTCGTCGTCTTCCCCCCCGCCCGCGATGAACTGCCACATGTGCACGTCGGAGCGGTGGAAGACGGCATACTCGTAGATACCGGCATTCAGCCGGAATGGGATTACCAAAACGTTGAAAGGTGCGCGTGTCATCGAGTCATTGCCGAGGATATGAGATCCTGATTGGCGTTCGGCAAGAGTTGGGGTGTAGTCCTTACCATTGTAGGCGCAGCCCTACAGGGACCCAGTGCCCGGATCTGGGGTCGCATCGTCACTCTTATTGGGCTTCCTCCAACCTTCCCTCTCCGGGTTTAAGGCAATCCTGACCGTGTCTCCCTCGTACCCAGCATTCTTGCCGCGGAAGCGACTTTCGATGACGAAGCCCTCGCTCAGATACAAGGAGAGCGCGGGTTCATTGTTGCCGCATGCGTAGGCCCATGCGTCCTCACCCAAGAGCGGTAGGCAATGGCGCACGAGCAGGCGGCCTATGCCCTTGCGATAAAACTCGGGATCCACGTACAGCCAAGCGAAGTATGGAGCATCCACGCCAGCAAAGGCGATCACTTTGGAATCGGCCTCGGCAACGTACATGTCGCAGTGCGCGATGTACGAACCCTCAGGATCCTCGGCCAAGGGCACAAACGCCGCAGGATCGAATGACCCCTTCAACTCATCGGGTCGAGAACGGTCATGCACGCTGCAAATGGCATTCCAATCGTCTTTCCGGTACTTCCTAATGCTGATTTTCATTTGTCTACTTGCGAGATCTCGGGCCTGTCATTTCCACAATATGTCGAATCTGGATATGCGCTCGCGACTGGGTGGTCATTGAGCCAAGGGCGCAAGGTCTACGGGGAGCCTCCGCTAACTGGTTCGGGCGCTCTTCCGCTGGAGAATGAGAAATGCCACGCAGCCTCCCAGGATCACGCCAGCTCTTATTCCGTTGGGAGTATCCCCGAGAGGGCCTCCAACAAAAGCTCCAATGACACCAAATGCCAGGATGCAGGGCACGGCGATGAGGAGCCTATCGGCGACCTTCATTCTATTCCTCTCTTTGTCCATGCATTCAGCGTAGCACTTCTTGGGCGTTTTGCCTGTCAGCGGCCGGGTGTGGCGCCTCCCCCGCAGTTTCCCCACGCCTAGTGGACGCGCACATAATCAAATAGGACCTTCAATCTCCGAAGGCGTTGAGCAACATGTACAGGGATACGAGCGCTAACAAGGTTGTCAGGAGACCTCTGATGAGTTTTGATTCCCCTTCGATTGCCTTCAGCCGCTCGATGATTTGATCTTCTTTGTCCATGGACTACCTCTGCCCGTTTAGGATGTTCGATAGGCGAGTTTGCTTTCAGCGATCAGACGGGGGTCGGGGCCTCGGGCGTCGTCTATGCGATTTTCGGCTACCTGTGGATAGCACGTTTCACCAAGGCCGAATACCGACAGGTCATTGATGACCGTACGATTCGCCTGCTCATCGGTTGGTTGTTCCTCTGCATCCCGCTCACCTTGCTCGACTTGCTACCGGTGGCCAATGCTGCGCACTTCGGAGGAATCCTTTTCGGCATGGGAGCAGCGGAACTCTTTGCCGTGCGCCGCCGTCGGCCGCTGATTGCTGTCGGCCTGCTCCTGCTGTTCACCCTGCCGAGCATCACCCTGCTCTGGTGCCCCTGGTCGCCGTCTTGGTTGAGCGCCCGAGCCTTGGAAGGTTAGCGTCCGCCAGGAATCCTAGCAGCCCCCTTGACGCTTCGGGGAAGGGGTTAGGCGGACTTTGAGAGCTCGCGCAGTTCGGCCCAGCGGGCGGGCACCAAATCCGCTATCTCGCTGGCGGGGT
>JAAENL010000415.1 GCA_024224435.1 Halieaceae bacterium | reverse complement strand
CGGCAGCGCAGGTGAGCTATCACAAACCGCACATGCCCATCATCTCCAACGTAACCGGAGAACGTGCAGGCGAAGAGATGGCGGATGCGGCCTATTGGGTGGAGCATGTCTTGGCGCCAGTGCGTTTTGCCAATGGCATGGAGGCGTTGTCCCAGGAAGAGGTGACGGCTTTCGTCGAGGTAGGGCCGCAGCCGGTGTTGCTGGGTATGGGACAACAGTGCCTGCCCGAACACGAGGGCTTGTGGCTGCCCAGCTTACGGCGGGGTCAAGATGACTGGCAGCAAATGCTGCAAACATTAGGACAACTTTACACGCAGGGTGTGGATGTGGACTGGGCTGGTTTTGAGCGGGACTACAACCGTCGCAAGGTGGTGTTGCCCACCTATCCCTTCCAGCGAAAACGCTACTGGGTCGATACACGTCGCAGGGGCCGACCTGCAGATATGGCATTTGATCCGCTACTAGGCGAACGACATCTGCTGGCATCTGGCGATGTACTCTATGAAAACGTGCTCGACTGTGCGGAACTACCCTTTTTGGAAGAGCATCAAGCGTTCGGAGAGATCATATATCCTGCGGCGGGCTATGTCTCACTGGCCCTACATGCGACAGAACTTCCTGCGACAGTAAAGGATCTTAACATACACGAAGGTTTGTTTTTAGAGTCCAATCAAGGCACCCCGATTCAGGTCCATCTACACAATACAGAGTCAGGCCGCCGTTTTCAAATCTACAGCCGCCAAGAGCAGGAGCACTGGACCTTGCACGGCGAAGGTGTTTTAGGTGAAGGTGAAGGTGAAGCGGATGAGCGAGCGATTGATTCGCCCTTTGATCTGAAGAGACTGACGACAGACCACCTGCTATTGAGCCGTGAGGAAATTTACAGTCAGTTTGGCTCAATGTATCTGGGCCCGCGCTTTCAAGGGCTAGCGCGTAGCTGGTCGGCCGAACAAGATGCGATTGGGGAGTTCATCATGCCTGAGCTGATGCAGGAAGATGAAGACATGATGGTACATCCGGCGATGTTGGACGTGCTTTTTCAACTGGGCGCCATGCTCAGCCTTCATGCAGACCATGAAGACAGCGACGACCTGTATCTGCCGGTGCAAGTGGGGCGGCTGCAACTAGTAGCACCCCTAACCGAACACTTCTATTGCCGGGGCCGGCTGCATGACATACAGACCGGCGCCGAAACACGCATCGTCGATCTACAGGTGTGGGCGCCCGACGGCAGAGTGTTGTGCGAGGTCGAGGGATTGGTCTTCAAGCGGGCGCGGCGGCAGGCGATACTGGCGAGACGGCGCCATCAGGTCGACCACCTGCTCTATGAGATCGCCTGGCAAATCACGCCAGCACTTGCAGGGGAGGCTGATGAAACCATAAGCGGACGTTGGTTGCTGGTTTCAGACCAAAGGGACTGGTCGCAAGATGTAGCTGCAGCATTGCACGATGCCGGACAACGTTGCGAAGTCGTGCAACTGGGAAACGACCATGAAGATTCGTTTCACGTGTCCGACCCGGCCGACGTCGAAGAATGGCTGGCGCTGTTAGCGAAAGTCGATGGTAGCGATAGCGACACCCTGCCTGACGAAGACGCGCTAAGCGGTGTGATCTGGCAGGTGGGCATAGATGAACATTCAGATGGCTTGGCGCAACTGCGCCCGGGCTGCGGTGGAGCATTGGCATTAGTGCAGGCACTTTTGCGTTCAGGCTCTGTGCAGTTGAGCCAGGGATTGTGGATGATGTCGCGGGGCGGAGTGGCTGTGGAAGAGGGATTGGATGTGAACCCGGAGGCCAGCGCCATCTGGGGTTTGGGCCGCACCCTGATGGAGGAACAGCCGTCATTGCGCTGTCGCCTGTTGGACTTGGGTGAGCGTGTTCCGCCGGCCGCCGAACTGGTGAACTATCTCCTCACTGCTGCTACGGGCAACGAAGGCCAACACGCCTTTCATCAAGGTCAGTGGCATGTTCCCCGTTTGGCACGAGTTGCCAACGAGCGTCTCAATGACCAAGAAACGCTCCTGATTGAAGCGGAGGCGAGCTATATGATAACCGGCGGACTGGGCGCTCTAGGATTGCATTCGGCGCGTTGGCTGGTGGACAAAGGTGCGGAGCGCATCGTACTCAGCAGCCGTCGCCTGCCGGACGAGAGCACCCAACTGCTCCTCAATGAGCTTGGGGCAGAGGGCGTTGCCATCGAGGTCGTTGCCGCTGATGTCGCCGACAAAGCGGATGTAGAACGGCTGATGGCTGTGGCGAACGCCGACGCCGAGCGACCGTTGCGTGGTGTGATCCATGCGGCGGGGGTGGTGGATGATGGTGTATTGAGCGAACAGAATTGGGAACGTTTCGAGAGTGTACTCAGACCCAAAGTGTTGGGCGCACAGCATCTGCATGAAGTGACACGAGAGATGACATTGGACTTCTTCGTGCTGTACTCGTCAGTGGTCTCATTGTTGGGCTCGCTCAGCCAGAGCAACTATGGGGCAGCCAACGCCTTTCTGGATGGACTGGCACTGCAAAGAGGTGCAGAGGGTCTGCCGGGGCTCAGCCTCAATTGGGGACCGTGGTCTGGTTCTGGTCTGGCCGGCCGCACCCGTGGGCTGGACGCTCGTCTGGCCCGGATAGGGATGCAGAAATTGGCGCCCCAACAGGGCGTAGATGTACTGGAACGGCTGTTGAACAGTTCAGTAAATCAGGCCGGTGTGCTGGCCGTTGACTGGAACCGCTACCCTCAGACTGATACCATGCGAGAGTATGTGTCACGACTGACACCACGCACCCTGGAGATTACAGAGGGGAAATCGGCTCTGGTTCAACAGTTAGAAGAGACACCAACAGAGCGTCGTGTATCGGTATTGGTGAGTTTTCTAAAGAGCCAGGTACAAGAGGTTCTGGGGCTTAAGGATGCGCCCGACTTGCAACAGGGCTTTTTCGACATTGGCATGGACTCGCTCATGGCCGTGGAAGTGGGCAGACGCTTGCAGCAGCAACTGGCCCTAAAACAGGCACTCTCCTCCACGGCGCTTTTCGACTATCCCACCATCGAGACACTGGCCAATCATCTGCTTCAACAACTGCAGCTTACAGACATAGAGAAGGTGACAACCCCGCGTCAAACCGTCGATGCCCAAGAACCCATCGCCATTGTCGGCCTGGCCTGCCGTTTTCCCGGCGGAGCCGATGCCGAAGCATTCTGGCAGATGCTGGCAGCGGGGGAGGATAGCAATCGCGAAGTACCGGCCGAACGCTGGGATATCGACGCCTATTATGACCCGGATCCCGATGTTCCAGGAAAAATGTGGACACGCCGCGGCAACTTCATCGACGATGTTGATCAATTTGACGCCTCCTTTTTCGAAATTGCACCCAGAGAAGCGATGTTCGTCGATCCCCAACACCGGCTGTTGCTGGAAGTGGTGTGGGAAGCGCTGGAGAATACCGGCATCGATCCGAACACACTGATGGGGTCAGAGACCGGGGTCTTCATGGGTATTTCCGCCCACGACTATGGCCGGGTCATGGCTAAGCATACGGGCGACGACGCTATCAGCGCCTACTTTGGCATTGGCGGTGCGCCCAGTGGAGGATCGGGTCGTATCAGCTACACACTCGGACTGCAAGGGCCTAGTTTCTCGGTGGCCACGGCCTGTTCATCCTCATTGGTGGCCACGCATAATGCCTGCATAAGCCTACGTAACGGCGAATGTGACATGGCCTTGAGCGGTGGCGTCAGCTTGATCTTCGACCCACGCATCTCCATTTCATTCACCAAGGCGCGTATGCTCAGCCCGGGAGGGTATTGCAAGACCTTTGACGAGGCCGCCGACGGTTACTCACGCGGGGAGGGCTGCGGCGTGATCGTGCTCAAACGTCTGAGTGATGCAGAACGTAACGGAGACCGCATCCTGGCCGTGATACGCGGCAGCGCCATCAACCAGGATGGACGCAGCAGCGGACTCACCGCTCCCAACGGTCCCAGTCAGGAGCGGGTCATTGCCGATGCCTTGGCCCAGGCCGGCGTATTGCCGGAACAGGTCGACTACCTGGAGTGTCATGGCACCGGCACACCGTTGGGCGACCCCATCGAGGTACAGGCGGCGGCCAGGGTACTGGGGCAAGACCGTGCTTCCGAACATCCGCTTTTGCTGGGTTCGGTCAAGACCAATATCGGCCACCTGGAGACGGCGGCAGGCATATCGGGCTTGATCAAGGTGGTGCTTTCATTGCAGCACAAGGCCATCCCCCCCCATCTCAATTACGAAACCCCGAACAGCAAGATTCCCTGGCATGAATTAGCGGTGGCAGTCAACACAGCGCTGCGCCCATGGCCGGAACAGGTAGGCAAAACACGCGTTGGCAGCGTCAGTTCCTTTGGTTTCACCGGTACCAATGCCCATGTCATCCTGGAACAGGCGCCGGACGTCCCTCCCTCCCCAACATCCGAAGCAGAGCCACCCGAACGTTCCTGGCATGTGTTGCCTATATCAGCCAAGACAGAGACAGCACTGCCTGTGTTAGCCGAACGATATCTTCAGCATCTGCATGAACACAACGACATCCCCCTGGCCGATCTCTGTTACACAGCCGGGGCGGGACGCAGCCACTTCGCTCACCGCGCTGCTTTGGCGATCCAGAACGTCGATGTCCTCAAAGAGCAACTCCAGGCCCTGGCGCAGGGTCAAGCTGCTGCCGGTCTCTACAGCAGCAAGACTGTGACAGTGCCGAAAACAGCCTGGTTGTTCACGGGTCAGGGTTCGCAATACGCCGGCATG
>JAAENL010000414.1 GCA_024224435.1 Halieaceae bacterium | reverse complement strand
CTCTGCTCATAAGCCCCTGCACCCAGGGTTCCTTACGGGAATAGAGGACTCGATCCAACTCCAGCTCGCGAGCCAATTGCAGCAGGGCATAACTGGCCCCGTATTCCTTGGAGCCTAAGGTTTGATAAGCTTCCGGCGAATCTTTGGGGAGAACATTGCCGCGGAAGGCGGCTTGGATGAGCTTGAGCTGATCGAGTTCCAGCCCGGTGAGCCGACCGTGATTGGAGTGTTTGACCTTGCCGTTGTGGCGATAGGAGGAGCGGATGAGGCCGATGGGGTTGGCGCGATGGGACTGGATTTCGAGGTGGAGGGGGCGGCCGCGTTTCATAATGGCTACAGTATTGGCAGGACAAAGCGTTCTGACAAGTGCTGAGTGTTAGCATGTATGGCTATATATAGAATAGTGTTGCCGTATAAATAGTTGCGGATCAGTCAGTTAGGTCAAAATTGTTGGGGGCAAAGTGCGCCAAGAGCTTGCCCACTTGGGCGGCCAACTTCTCGGTCTTGGATTTGCGCTTGCGTCCTGCCATTCGTTCGTAAGCGTTCAGAGAGGTGCAGGGGGGTGGCGCGGCGGGCCGGCCGGGTTTCAACTGGTGACGAGAAGGCGCACGCTGGTAGCGCGCGCCCGATTCGTAGTTCGTGAGTGCGAAGGCACTGCCGGTTCTGGAGCACTGGCCTAGTCCGGCTTTGACCTTTGCGGCTTCCAGCGACTGGGCACTAGGTCTCGGGCCTGCTTGGCCGTCATTGCCGGCAAGCGCGCAAGGACGTCGGTGAGGTATTCCTGGGTATTGATGCCTCGGCGGCGGCAGCTCTGGATGATCGTGTAGATCACCGCGCTACGCCAACCCGCGTCGGGATGCCCTATGAATAGCCAGCGACGGCGTCCAACAGCCGAGGGGCGAACATCATTTTCCACGAGATTATTGTCGATTTCAAAACGCCCGTCGCGCAGATACCCGACCATCGGCGTGTACTCTTTGAGAAAGTATCTGAGGGCCTTTCCCAAGCTGCTTTTGGGCAAGAGGCGCGGGTCCGACTTTAACCTTTCTGCCCGTCGCTTCATCTCCCGCCAGATCGCCGGCGCCTTGGCCAGCCTACCTCGGCGCCGCTCCTCCGGAGCGCAGTCCCTGAGCTGGTCTTCAATCTGGTAGAGGGCCCGAATCTTGAGAATGAACCACAGGCCCTCGCTCACCGACTCCTGCAGCGCCTGGTGAAATCTCCGCCTCGAGTGCGTCAGGCAGCCGATGCGCTTGAGCGTCTGTGGCCGTTCCCGTTGCAGCGACCAAGAGCAGGTGGGCGATCTTCTCCACCCATTGGACCATCTGTTGACGGGGAATCACCACGCCATGGCGTTCCAGGAAATTACGTTCCAGCGTGTAATAGGCCACATGATCATCATAGCGGCTCAGCAGAATGAAAACCGCCAATCCCAAGCCCAGCTTG
>JAAENL010000413.1 GCA_024224435.1 Halieaceae bacterium | reverse complement strand
GGGCTAGCGCCCTATGGTCCCAACGACAAATCCGGCCCTTTTTTTCGCCACCTCACCGCCGATCCCCGCCCTGGAAGCCCCGTTTGGCTGGCAATTGCCTACTATCAACCCCATGCTCGCCCCCGCGCCCCACCTGGCTTCCCCCCGCTCTCCCGAAACTGCCCGCTTGGAATTCCTATCCACTAGAGCCATTCTTTCGGTAGGTATGCAGTTGGGTCCCCGTCGAATGGAGATTGCTCGCATGATTGTGAGCGACCTTCACATGCACAACGGATATTGGTGCCTAAAGGTGCTGCGCAAAGGCAACAAAGAAGGGCGAGAAGTAATCAACCCGGAAACCGAGCGTCGCATTCGCAAGTATCTTGAGTTGGCTGGGCACATTGAGGATACCGATGGGCCGATGTTTCGACCTACCCGTAAGAATCACGTTAAGGGCACCGAAGACATGCGCCGTCACCTGGCGCCAAAAACAATCAACCGCGTCATTCAGCATTGGTGCAAAGTTGCCATTGGAATAGCCAGCGGGTTCTCTGCTCACTCCATGCGTGCAACCTTTGCTACCCGTGCATTGAACAACGGTGCTGACCTAGTGAATGTCAAAAACGCTCTGGGGCATGCAGATGTTTCAACGACCTTGATTTACGACCATCGCGCAGACGACCCCGACCAAGCAGCTTCTTCGTTTGCTAAGTACTAAGGACTCAATACGCTTCTCTCTCTTCACCTGACGGGTTTGAATTCTCTCTCTGTTCCGTTCACCATGCTCACTATTCTTTCCGCTGGTGCAGTCTTCCTCGTTTGCCGGGTCCTTATTAATGGTCTTGGTGTCGTGTTTTGGTGGTTGCCTCTGCACAAAAGGTTCCGTCGACCGCCTAGAAGACTTCGAGCTTTGCAAGCCAGCTTGGCCAGACACCTACCTGGCGCCAACGAAACTTGGTTTCAGGGTAGAGCCTGTGAAATTTATAAATGGAGAATAAGTACTACGCTAATGCTTGCAGCATTCGCTGGGCTCCTGGGACTATCCGGGGCTCAACAAACTATCTGGTTGGCATTGGGTGAGCGCGGTGGTGCCGTAGATAGAGTTCACGAGTTTTTCCTACAGACTACTTTGCGCCTCTTCATCAACATCCCCCCGGCCCTCTCGCTACTACTGACTTTTTTGGCCTTTTCCTTACTGTTTATTGCCATTATAGAAGGATACAAAGCACTATCCGGCAAACACGCTCAGCCCGCCCACCTATTCTTCATGAGCTACCTAGTACCAGTACTACTATTTTGCGCCGCGAGTTTGGCCCACAATATCCGACCTTCACCCGGAACCCAGTTCATGCCTTTTAGGGCGTTTACCCCTACCCTAATTGCAATTGCTTTCATTCCTACCATTATCGCGGCGCTGGATATCACTATTAGAGTTAGCGTCCGCCAGGAATCCTAGCAGCCCCCTTGACGCTTCAGGGAAGGGGTTAGGCGGACTTTGAGAGCTCGCGCAGTTCTGCCCAGCGGGCGGGCACCAAATCTGCTATCTCGCTAGCGGGGTGGGTCGAGAGGCGTTCAAGCACATCCTTTAGGTAAGCCCAAGGACTTATCTGAGCTTGACGGCAAGATTCGACCAAGGAGTACATGATCGCTGCCGCTTCTCCACCTCGCACGCTGCCTGCAAACAGCCAGTTCTTGCGTCCGATTGCGATGGGGCGGATCGC
>JAAENL010000412.1 GCA_024224435.1 Halieaceae bacterium | reverse complement strand
CCGATCCGGCCGCGACGGCTGGAAGGGCACTAGCGCCAGCAGCATTGCGAGCTGCGAGTCTGGTGAGAGGGCGGGTGTTCCGGGCAAGCTGCTCTGCGTCAGCAGCGGCAGCTGCAGCGCCGGTCCCAGCGGCTGTGCGCAGCTCGGCTCGAACGCCGTGCTGCTCGGCACCTGAAGGTCTCGTTGTCCCGTCGATGGCCTCAGTCTGCGAAATTTGCGGGCAACCTGCGAGGAGATCACCCCCAGCGTGGTGTAATGTCCCGGCGCCTCCCCCGTCGGCGGAAGGCGGTTGTGGTACATCGAATAAATTAGAAGGTGGAGGAGGACCAACAGGTCTACTCCCCCGAGTACGAGCACTAACACGGTCGACAAGCGGAACACGATACACTGGACCCTCTTCGCTACCCTCCATAGCGCACGCGAAGCGAGAACTCACACGAACCGACAAGTTTGCAAGAGAAGCACACCTAATTAATATTTGGCACAATGTTCGCTATTTGGTGATTGTCTTCTCCATTCAAGCCACCAAACCCAATTAAACAGCCGATCACTCTGAGACCCAAACGCAACATTCTAAGCCCCAAACGCAATTTGTCAACTAGTTTCGTCCGAGCGAATTTGCAAGTTTTGGATGATTGGTGTCAGTGTCACTTGTGGAATTACTTGTACTTTTCTGTTTCGTATACTTTTACTAGTTACTGAGGGGGGTGAGGAGGCAACCCCATCCCATGGTCCCCCGGTGCTGCTGGTGCGGTACGTATACTTACCCAACTGAGGGCTACACTGTCCCACTGGCTCGCCATGGGCTGCCGGGACATTACACACGGGAGCAATTGGGGTGAGCGGGTGGAGACGAGGGGTAAGGCTAGGGTAAGGCATGGGCGAGGTGAAGGCAGGACAGTG
>JAAENL010000411.1 GCA_024224435.1 Halieaceae bacterium | reverse complement strand
CCGCCCCCCAGATGTACTGGCAGAGCCTGTTCCTGTTGATGGTCGCCGGCACCCTGGTGCTCGGTATCCGGCGCGGCCTGGCGCTGGTGGTATGGCTGGTAGTGCCGCTGGCCGTCGCGCTGCTGGCCTTCCTGATAAAGTTTAACTTCGATAATGGCGATATAGAGGCCGCGGGTGATTTCCTTTTCACAACACGCATGGCGGACTTCTCGCCCCGCACGGTGTTAATGGCGTTGGCGCACGCGCTGTTCACGCTGGCTATCGGCGTGGGCACCGGTGTCAGTTACGGGGCGTATGCGGCCGGAGACATACCCCCGGGGCGATCGGTGATTGCCGTGGCGTTGTTTGATACTTTGTTTGGCATACTGGCGGGGATTGCGATCTTTCCCGTTGTGTTTGCCAATAACCTGGAGCCCGCTGTGGGCCCGGGCTTGCTGTTTATCAGTCTGCCGTATGCCTTCGGTAACCTGCAGCAAGGTGAGCTGGCCGGCACGGTATTCTTCCTGCTCATGACCGTGGCGGCCCTGGGCTCCGCAGTGGCGATTAAGGAGCCCATTGTGGCGGGCCTGATCCGTCACCTGCGCTTGTCACGTTTTACTGCCTGTCTGGTGGTGGGTGCGGCGGTCTGGTTGATGGCGCAGGCCGTGGTGGTGTCGCTCGGGCCGGGTAACGCCTTCCCATCGCTGGGCGGTGGCAACCTGTTGGGCCTGTTCGATATTCTCACTGCGGGCGTATTGCTGCCGGTGGTCGCATTTCTGCTCTCCCTGCTGGTGGGTTGGCGCCTGTCCCCTGAGCTGTTGCGTCAGGGTTTGGCGCGGGAGTCAGATCGGTTTTTCTCGCTCTGGTACTTCCTGTTGCGGTATATTGCGCCGCCGACGATCGCGGTACTTTTGTTGATGTCTGCTTTGGGGGAGTCGGGCATTGTATGAGCGGGGGCAGGTTTTTCACGTGGAGCACAGTGTATGACCATCATTGATCGCAGTGCTCTGCTGCCTTTTAATGCGGGGCAGTTGTACGAACTGGTGAACGACGTCGAGGCCTATCCATTATTTATGGATGGCTGTGTGGGGGCAGAGGTGCTCAGCCGTAGCGAAAACCAGTTGGAGGCGCGCCTCGATCTGGCCCGCGGCGGCATTCGCCAGAGTTTCACTACCCGCAACCGGATGCTGGCGGGTGAGGCGATTACACTGGAGCTGGTTGATGGACCGTTTGATGCGTTTTGCGGGCGCTGGGATTTTCGTGTGTTGGATGCATCGGCGTGTAAACTGAGCCTGAAACTGGAGTTTACCTTCAACAGCGCGGTGCTTGGCCTGGCGGCCTCAAAGTTGTTTGAAAAAGTCTCCAGTAATCTGGTGGACGCCGTTGGTCGGCGCGCCGCACACTTATATGGTTAAAACAATGAGCCAAGACAAGACAATTACCGTGGAGGTGGCCTACGCCCTCCCTGAGAAACAGGCGATACTCGAAGTCGAGATCGTCGAGGGCGCCTCCGTGCTGGAGGCGGCACGCCAATCGGGTATTGCCGGCAAGTTCGAAGAGATCGATCTCGACAATGCGAAGTTTGGTATTTTTGGTCACGTGGTGGCGCCCAAGCAGGTGCTCAAGGCGGGTGAGCGCGTAGAAATATACCGTCCTCTCATTGCCGATCCCAAGGATGTGCGCAAGGCCCGCGCACAGCGCGCTAAAGAGCGCCGCGAACAGGATACGCACTAGCGTCTCGCGGGTATTGGTCGTTGTTGGTTGGCCCGCGGTGCGCCAGTCAAGCGGTGCCTGGCGGTGAGGTGTCAGGCACTGCGGGATGGCGAACGCTGGAAGGACTAGATGTCGGGGTTAGCGCCGCCCCATTCTATCGGCACGAGATCGTCTGAGCCGATAACGTCGACCAGCAGATCAAATTCGAAGATGACCGTGAGTCTCGATTGGTCCAGCACTTTCATGCCGTTGCGTTTTACGTAGATATAATCCCACCGGTCCGGATTGAACGTGTCCTCCACCAGCGGGGTGCCCAGAATAAAGCGCACCTGCCGTTTGGTCATGCCGGGTTGCAGTTGGCCTGCCATTTCCTGCGTGACGATGTTGCCCTGTTCGATGTCCAGACGATACACACCGGGAAAGCCGAACCAACCACAGGCGGTAAGCGTCGTGAGCGAGAGTAAAATCAGCAGTAGCCGCATCGGATAAAACTTCCACTTGTATTATAGGAATGGCATCATACCTCTCCCAGACAGCACAGAGAAGCCCCGGGTCCATGGCCGAGCAAAATCAGGAACTTCGCAAGGCGGGTTTGAAAATAACCCTGCCCCGCGTAAAGATTCTTCAAATCCTTGAGGCGTCCGAAGGCGGCTCCCAACACCTCAGTGCAGAAGACGTGTACCGCGCGCTACTGGCGGCGGGTGAGGATGTGGGGTTGGCCACGGTATACCGGGTGCTAACCCAGTTCGAAAATGCGGGTCTGGTGACGCGTCACCACTTCGAAACGGGGCACTCCGTGTTTGAATTAGCCAAGGGCGAGCACCACGACCATATGGTTTGCGTGGCTACTGGCGACGTGGTGGAATTTACCGACCCGGTGATCGAAAAGCGTCAGCACGAGATCGCCGAAGAGTACGGCTACGAGCTAATGGACCATTCTCTGGTGCTTTACGTGCGCAAAAAAGAGGGCTAGCTGCCCAGCATTTCCTTCGCATGGGCCAGCGTCTGCTTGGTAATTTTGACGCCCCCCAGCATGCGGGCGATCTCCTCGACTTTTTCCTCTTCACTGAGTGAGCGCAAACCGGCTTCAGTGGTTTTCCCGTCGCTTGCCTTGGTCACCTGCAGGTGATGGCTGCCCTGGGCGGCGACCTGGGGCAGGTGGGTGACACAGAGCACCTGGGCCCGTTCACCGAGGGCGCGGAGTAACTTGCCCACCACCTCTGCGACGGCCCCTCCAATCCCGACATCCACCTCATCAAATACCATGCTCGGCACCGTGGCGGTATCAGCGGTGACCACACCGATGGCAAGACTGATGCGCGAAAGTTCGCCACCAGAGGCCACCTTGCCCAACTCTCGCGGCGGCGCGCCGGGGTTGGTGCTGATCAGAAACTCGATATCCTCCTCGCCGTGCGGGTGCGGGTGATCGTTCTTGACCGGGTGAAAAGCGATGTCGAATTGACAGCCAGACATCGCCAGGGTGTCCAGCTGTTTAGTGGTTTGCTTGACCAATTTTTTTGCCGCGGTGCGGCGTTGCTTGCCGAGTCGCTTGGCGTCGTTGGCGTACTGGGTAGCCAGTCCATCCATTTCAGCTTGCAGCTGCTCGATTCGCTCACTGCCGCCTGCCAGCCCGCTGAGTTCTTCGCGCAGTGATTGATGCATCTCCTGCAGCTTCTCGGGCAGTACCTTGTGTTTGCGGGCGACATCATAAATGCTTTCGAGGCGCTGTTGCACGGTGGTCAGTCGCTCGGGATTGACCTGTACCGTATCGAGGTGGCGCTGCAATTCACCCCGTGCCTCGGTCAGTTGAATGGCAGCTGAGTCCAGCAGGGCGCGGGCATCGGTGGCGGCGTCGGTCGTATGGGTGTCACCATCGATTAGCTTGAGCGCCTGGTGCAGGCCGCTCGCCTGTTCTTCGCACAGCGTCAGTGCCTGCTCCGTATCCTTGAGAATGTCCTCCGCATTGCCCAACAGCTGTTGCTCCTGCTCCAGTTCGGCCAGTTCGGCTGCCTGCAAATCCAGGGTGTCCAGTTCTTCAACCTGGTAGGCAAGTAATTGCATCCGTCCGCTGTGTTCGTCCTTGGAACCGGCCAGCAATTCCAGTTCGCGCTGCTTGCGCAGCCACTCGGAGGCGCATTCCTCCACCTGGCGAGTCAGGGGTCTGTGCCCCGCGTAGGCGTCCAGCATCTCCCGCTGTACCGGCTTGCGCAGCAATGACTGGTGGGCGTGCTGGCCGTGAATGTCGACCAGCAGTGCGCCGAGGTCGGCGCAATCCTGCAGGGTGCACACGCTGCCATTGATGTAGGCGCGGCTGCGGCCCTCCCGGGTGATGACCCGGCGCAGCAGACAGTCTTCCCCGTCGCCGAGATCCCGGGTCTTGAGCCAGTGTACGGCCGAGGGGATGGCAGAGAGGTCGAAGCTGGCGCTGATTTCGGCCTTGTCGCAACCGTGGCGGATCGACTTGGCATCCGCCCGGTCGCCGAGGCACAGGCCAAGGGCGTCCAGCATGATGGATTTGCCCGCCCCGGTTTCGCCCGTGATCACGGTCATACCGCTGCCGAATTCCATCTCCAGGGCGGTAATTACTGTGTAATTGCTAATCGTGAGTTGCGTGAGCATGAGTTCGGCCGCTGTTAGTTTGTCTTTTATACCCTGTCCGGGCGGCGGTTTAAACCACTCGTGTATATCACTATTCAGCGTTTTCCGTCACTTTGTTAATGGCACCTGCTGTGATACAACCACAGGGAGTTAATTGTGCATGCGATGCGTATGGCAGCAGGTGAAATTTCAAAGCGCGCCAGTGTTCTGTTAAAGACGCTGGTGGAGCACCACATCCGGGACGGTCAGCCGGTCGGTTCCAGCACTTTGCGTGAAGCGGCGGGGCTGCCGGTGAGTGCGGCGACGGTTCGCAACGTGATGTCCGATCTGGAGGAGCGGGGGTTTTTGCACTCGCCGCATACGTCGGCCGGTCGCGTGCCCACGGCGCTGGGTTACCGGGTCTTCGTGGATTCCCTGCTGCAGGTGCAGCCGCTGGAGCAGGAGGCCGTATCGGTGTTGCGCGCCGAGTTGCACCCGGACAAGTCGTCTTCAGATCTGGTGCAGTCTGCCTCGAACCTGCTGTCCAGTATCACAGCCCAGGCCGGACTGGTAACGGTGCCGAAGCCGGAGACAAACCAGTTACGGCAGGTTGAGTTCCTGCCACTGTCGGGCGACCGGGTGCTGGTGATACTGGTGGTGAATGAGCGGGAAGTGCAGAATCGCATCATTCACACCCGGCGTGTCTACACGGAGGAAGAGCTCAGGGAGGCCGCGGTAATGGTGAATCAGCGATACGCTGGCCGACCGCTGTCTGAAGTGCAATCGCGTATTGTGCGTGAGATGCAGGAGGCGCGCAGCCAGATTGATAGCTATCTGGAGGAAGCGCTTACGCTGGCCAACCAGGCGCTGGAACAGAATGAGCAGGACGATGAGTACGTCATGGCGGGGCAGTCGCGCCTGCTGGGCGGGGCAACGGCGGAGGAGGTTGACCGTCTGCGTGGCCTGTTTGAATCCTTTGAGCGTAAAAAGGATTTGCTGCATCTGCTGGAGCGCTGTACCCGGGCGGATGGGGTGCAGATTTTTATCGGTGAAGAGGCCGGTTACGAGGTGTTTGGTGATTTCAGTGTGGTCACCGCACCCTACAGCGATGGTGCGCGAACGCTTGGTGTGCTGGGGGTGATTGGCCCTACCCGCATGGAATACAACCGGGTTATTCCCATCGTGGATGTCACTGCCCGCATGTTGAGCTCGGCCCTGTCGAGCTAGCCGCTGGTAAAACGCCCCGTCCGGGGTGCTAAAATCCTCGCTTTTTTTCTCAAATTGGGCTTGAATTGCGCCCCCTTGGCCCCATAGAGGGCAGTAGAGTCCGTGAGGTGCTGTGGCACACCGGAGAAACGAGCAATATTGGGAGGAGAGCGTGGCCGAAGAAGACCAGAAGCAGCCCGAGGCTGGTCAGGAACAGGAACCCGCGGCGCAAGAGGCCGCGGAACCGGTCCAGGCAGAGGGTGAAGAGCAGGCGCCCGAGAGTCCGGAGGAGATGATAGCCCGGCTGGAGGATGCTGTATCCACCGCACACGATGAGGCTTTGCGAGCTCAGGCGGAGGCGCAGAATGCGATTCGCCGTGCTGAGCAGGATGTTGAAAAGGCGCGCAAGTTTGCGCTGGAGCGCTTTTGCAATGAGCTGCTGCCCGTCGTGGATAATCTCGAACGCGCGCTGGAAGCCGCCGAGGGCGACGAGGAGATTCTCAAGCCGATCGCCGAGGGGGTGGAACTCACTCTCAAGAGTTTTCTGGACGCGTTGCAGAAGTTCAGTATCGAGCCGGTCTCTCCCCAGGGGGAGCCGTTTGATCCGCAGTTGCACCAGGCCATGACCATGGTAGAGAACGCAGAAGTAGAACCCAATACAGTCATCGCGGTGATGCAAAAGGGGTACACCCTGAACGGGCGCCTGGTGCGGCCGGCGATGGTGATGGTGAGCAAGAGCCCCGAATAGAGGCCGCGCCCTTGAAATCGGTCTAAATGGGCCAATATACAACACAGACGAATCAGTTAGCGCCGGTGGCAAGCCGGCAGGACAATGGAGAAGACAATGGGAAAGATAATCGGAATTGACCTTGGAACCACTAACTCCTGTGTGTCGGTCCTCGAAGGCGGTAAGCCCAAGGTGATCGAAAATGCAGAAGGTGATCGCACAACACCCTCTATCGTGGGGTACACGGACGAAGGCGAAATTCTGGTGGGCCAGAGCGCAAAGCGTCAGGCTGTCACCAACCCTACCAACACGCTGTTTGCCGTGAAGCGTCTCATCGGGCGTAAGTTCAAAGACGACGTCGTGCAAAAAGACATTAAGATGGTGCCCTACACTATTGCAGAAGCGGATAATGGTGACGCCTGGGTAGAGGCCCGTGGCGAGAAGATGGCGCCGCCGCAGGTGTCGGCAGAGGTACTGCGCAAGATGAAAAAGACCGCCGAGGAATACCTCGGTGAGACGGTATCTGAGGCCGTGGTAACGGTACCGGCGTACTTCAACGACTCCCAGCGTCAGGCGACCAAGGATGCCGGCCGCATCGCGGGTCTCGACGTCAAGCGGATCATCAACGAGCCGACGGCCGCTGCGCTGGCGTACGGTATGGACAAAGGGAAGGGTGACCACACGGTGGCAGTTTACGACCTCGGTGGCGGTACCTTCGATATCTCCATCATCGAAATCGCTGAGGTAGATGGTGAGCACCAGTTTGAGGTGTTGTCTACCAACGGTGACACGTTCCTGGGCGGTGAAGACTTCGACCTGCGCCTCATCGAATATCTGGCGGAGGAGTTCAAGAAGGACAGCGGTATCGATGTACACAACGATCCCCTGGCCCTGCAGCGCCTGAAGGAAGCCGCTGAAAAGGCCAAGATTGAGCTGTCGAGCGCCCAGCAAACAGAAGTTAACCTGCCTTACATCACGGCAGATGCTACCGGGCCCAAGCACCTGGTGGTGAAACTGAGCCGTGCCAAGTTGGAAGCTCTGGTGGAGGACCTGGTTAACCGTTCCATGGAGCCGGTGAAGGTGGCGCTTAAAGATGCGGGCCTGTCGCCCTCTGAAATCGACGACGTCATTCTGGTCGGTGGTCAGACACGTATGCCGCTGGTGCAGACGCAGGTGGCGGATTACTTTGGCAAGGAGCCGCGCCGGGACGTCAACCCGGATGAAGCGGTTGCCATGGGTGCTTCCATTCAGGGCGCAGTGCTGGCTGGTGATGTCAAAGACGTATTGTTGCTTGACGTGACCCCGCTGACACTGGGCATCGAAACCGCGGGCGGTGTAGCCACGCCGTTGATCGAAAAGAACACCACGATCCCGACCAAGAAGTCGCAGGTGTTTTCGACCTACGAGGATAACCAGACGGCGGTGACCATTCATGTCATCCAGGGTGAGCGCAAGCAGGCATCGGGCAACAAGTCGCTGGGTCGATTCGACCTTGCGGATATTCCCCCGGCGCAGCGCGGCATGCCGCAGATCGAGGTAACATTCGACCTCGATGCCAACGGTATTCTGCACGTGTCCGCCAAAGATAAGGCAACGGGTAAAGAGCAGTCTATCCGTATCACTGCATCGGGCGGTCTGAGCGAGGAGGACATCGAGCAAATGGTGGCCGACGCGGAGACCAATGCCGAGGCGGATGCCAAGTTTGAGGAACTGGTAACGGCACGTAATACCTGTGACGGCTTGGTGCACGCCGCCAGGAAGACCCTCGAGGAAGCGGCTGAGCACGCCACCGACGAAGAGAAGGCAGCGATCGAAGCGGCCATCGCACAGGCGGAGGAGGCCCTCAAGGCGGATGACAAGGATGCGATCGATGCAGCCGCTACCGCGCTGACTGAATCAACGGGCCCTGTGGCGCAAAAGATGTATGCGGCACAGGCAGCCGAGGGTGAAGCGGCGGCCGGAGCAGAAGCCGGTGCGGAGGCAGAGTCTGCGGGTGGTGAAGACGTGGTCGATGCCGAGTTCGAGGAAGTGAAGGACGACCAAAAGTAGGGCTTTCGAGCCGTTTGGGGAACGCCTCCAACCAGGGCCGCGCGTGTCGGCGGCCCCGGCTGCAGGCTCCCGCAGTGAACGCCTGGCAGGGGACAGATTTTAAATCTGTCCCCTTTTACGATTTACGGTAACCTGAAATTTATGTCAAAACGCGATTATTACGAAGTGCTGGGTGTCAGCAAGGGCGCTGATGAAAAGGAGGTCAAGAAGGCTTACCGCCGGGTGGCGATGAAGTGTCACCCGGACCGTAACCCGGGCGACGCCGAGGCAGAGGCCAGTTTCAAAGAGGCCTCCGAGGCCTACGAGATTCTATCTGATCCAGAGAAGCGTTCTGCATACGACCAGTATGGCCACGCCGGTGTCGACCCCTCGATGGGCGGCGGCGGTTTTGGAGGCGGTAACTTCAGTGACATCTTCGGTGATGTCTTCGGTGATATTTTTGGCGGCGGCCGCGGTCGTTCGGGCCCCCAGCGTGGCTCTGACCTGCGCTATACACTGGATATTTCGCTGGAGGACGCGGTAAAGGGCGCCACGGTAGAGATCCGTGTACCCAGCTTGAATGCCTGCGATACCTGCGACGGCTCTGGTGCCAGTCCTGGCAGCTCGCCGACCACCTGCGGTACCTGCGGTGGTGTCGGACAGGTGCGTATGCAGCAGGGCTTGTTCCAGGTGCAGCAAACCTGCCCCAACTGTCGTGGTCGTGGCAAGAGCATCAGCGATCCCTGCAATAGTTGCCATGGCCAGGGCCGCGTCGAAACCACCAAGACCCTGTCGGTGAAGGTGCCTCCCGGTGTCGATACCGGCGACCGTATCCGCCTCTCAGGTGAGGGTGAAGCTGGTCCAGAGGGTGGACCGTCCGGTGATTTGTTTGTTCAGATGTCGGTGCGGCAGCACGCCATTTTTGAGCGTGATGGAAAAAACCTGTATTGCGAGGTTCCGATTACCTTTGCGGATGCAGCCCTCGGTGGTGAGCTGGACGTGCCGACTTTGGATGGGCGCGTTAAACTGAAGATCCCCGCTGAGACGCAAACGGGTAAACTGTTTCGCCTACGCGGTAAAGGGGTGAAGCCGGTGCGCGGTGGCAGCGTCGGCGATCTGTTATTTCGTGTCGATGTGGAGACGCCGGTGAAACTAAACAAGGAGCAGAAGGGGTTGATTGAGGAGCTTCGAGCCAGTCTGGGGCAGGGCGGCAAGAGCCATTCGCCGCGTCAGACCAGTTGGTTTGAGGGCGTGAAGAATTTCTTTGATGATTTAACAGCATGACAACACGTATTGGTATCACCGGCGCGGCCGGACGCATGGGGCGAACGCTGGTCGAGGCGATAGAGCAGGCGGACGGCCTGCAGTTGACGGCAGCTGTTGAAAGTCCGCAGAGTAGTTTATTGGGCGCTGATGCCGGTGAGTTGGCCGGCCTCGGGCGCAATGGCGTCACCGTGGTCGATTCCCTCGAATCTGTCATCGATAGTATCGATGTGCTTATCGACTTTACGGTGCCAGTCGCCACAGCGGCAAATGTCGCCCTGTGCGCCGACAAAGGCGTTGCCATAGCGATTGGGACGACCGGCTTTACGCCGGAACAACAACAGGCGATCGAGGCGGCAGCGACACGCATTGCCGTATGCAAGGCGTCCAATTTCAGCACCGGCGTCAATCTGTGCTTTAAATTACTGGATATGGCGGCCAGGGTGTTGGGCGACGATGTCGACGTCGAGGTGTATGAAGCGCATCATCGACACAAAATTGATGCACCGTCGGGCACCGCACTGAGTATGGGGCAGGTGGTGGCGGATGCACTGGAGCGTGATCTGGACAAGGTCGCTGTCTACGGTCGTGAGGGGCAGACCGGTGCGCGTAGTCGAGAGACAATTGGCTTCGCTACCGTGCGCGCCGGCGATATCGTCGGTGACCACACGGTAACGTTTGCCGCCGATGGCGAGCGCGTGGAAATTACCCACAAGGCGTCCAGTCGTATGTCTTTTGCCCGTGGCGCGGTCCGTGCGGCCGGTTGGCTGGCAGAGCAAAAAGCCGGGCTGTACGACATGAGAGACGTACTGGGGCTTTAAAGTATCTGACATCGACACGCGCGGGGCAGCGCTTGCGCACTGATTCATTCAAGGTGAGAACGTGACTGAACATATAGTTAACATCGACGAAACCAATGCGGCGGCGTTGTTGATCGAGGAGTCCCACAAGCGCCCGGTCGTGGTGGATTTCTGGGCCGATTGGTGTGAGCCGTGCAAAGTGTTGATGCCTTTGCTGGAAAAAATCGCCAATGAATACGACGGCGCTTTTTTACTCGCCAAGGTCAATGCAGACGAGCAACAGGGAATTGCACAGCAGCTGGGTGTGCGCAGCTTGCCCACTGTGATGGTCATCCAGGGTGGCCAGCCCGTGGATGGTTTTGCAGGTGCCCAGACGGAAACCTTCGTGCGCGATATGCTCGCCAAGTACCTTCCCAAGCCCTGGGACGCATTGGTGCAGCAGGCCGAGGCGGCCATGGCCGAGGGTGATTTTACCGAGGCGCTCACTCTGTTGCGCCAGGCATGGAACGACTCAAATCAGGAACATGCGATTACCATGGCCTATGCCCATGCCCTGATTGAGGCTATGCGGCTCGACGAGGCGGAGACCGTGCTGGATGGCGTGCGCATGGCCGACAAGGACGCCACGTATGAGCAGTTATGCGCACAGCTGGAGATCAAGCGCGAGGCGTCCAAGTCACCCGAAATAGAGGCGTTGGAGCAAAAGCTGGCGGACAGCCCCGACGATCTCGATGTGCGCTATCAACTCGGCGTGCAATATACTGACAACGGGCAGTTCCGTGAGGCGATGGAGCATCTGGTGGAGATCCTGCGCAAGGATCTTGATCACGGCGATGGCGCGGCCAAGCGCATGCTGCTGGATACGATTTCGTCCCTGGGCAAGGGCGATCCGCTGGCGGTGGAGTATCAGCGCAAGCTCTACAGCCTGCTGTACTGAGAACGTCACCGGAAAAACAAGTTTTGCCAAGCCCTGCCGCCATCAGGCAAAATGCAGCGCGAGATCAACAAAGACCTGAACGATAGCCGCGACTTTTGGGTCGGGCTGACACTGGAGATGAATTATGAAATTGGGCTTTCTGCTGGGCTATTCGGGAAAAGAAATCAGTGTTCCGATCGAGCTAATCCAACAGGCCGAATCCGTTGGCTTTGATTCCGTATGGACGGCAGAGGCCTATGGCAATGACGCCGTAACGACAGCCTCATGGATTCTCGCCCAGACCAAAAAAATCAAGGTCGGTACAGCGATCATGCAAATGCCGGCGCGCACACCCGCCATGTGTGCCATGACGGCCATGTCGTTGCACCAGTTGTCGGGGGGACGTTTTATTGCAGGTCTCGGTGCATCCGGCCCGCAGGTGGTTGAGGGTTGGCACGGGGTGCCTTACGGCAAGCCAGTGACGCGCACCAAGGAATACATCCAGATCATGCGCGCAATTATGGGCCGCGAAGGTCCGGTCGAGTTTGATGGAAAAGTCTACCAGATGCCGAACCATGGAGAGGGCACCACAGGTCTTGGCAAGCCGCTCAAATCCATTCTCAGCGCGTGCCCGGATGTGCCGATTTACACCGCATCAATCACCCCCGCTGGTCTGCGTTGTGCTGGTGAAGTCGCTGACGGCGTTTTCCCCGTTTGGATGAACCCTGAGAAATACGACGTCCTCGGTGAGCACATTGAGCAGGGGTTTGCGCAGGCCGGGCATGGCAAGGGTCTGAAGGATTTTGACATTGCACCCTTCGTGACAGTGGCTCTCAACGATGACCTCGATGCGGCGTTCGATGCACTGCGGCCGTGGCTTGCACTCTACATCGGTGGCATGGGTGCCAAAGGCAAAAACTTTTATCACGACTACGCGGGCCGCCTCGGCTATGGCGAGATCGCCACTCGTATACAGGATTTATACCTTGCGGGTGACAAGGAGGAGGCAACAGCGCTGGTGCCGAATCAATTGCTCGACGAGGTTGCTCTGGTGGGACCCAAGGAGCGGATCAAGGAACGCCTCGTCCCCTGGAAAGAGGCGGGTAAACGCGGTGAAGTGGGCTCCATGTTGCTGTCTGTCGGTAATGTAGAAGTGATGGAACTGTTTGCCAAAGAACTGTTGTAATCAGCGGTTTGCGAAACTGTCTGTGCAGTCGCCAGCGGTTATTTGATACGCTGTGGCCAGGCAACCAGTGATCGGGGAGCGTTTGGTCCAGGTGGAGACGCGAGAGCGCTTTGCGCGCGCTATATTGTACGGGTTTGAGTCTTACTTTGCCCGGTTCCAGAACATTACGCTGGCGGCCGAACCTCGTTTTGCCAACGCAGACTGGCAGGGCCTGCGCGAATCCTCAATCGACCGTATCAACCTTTACAAAACAAGTACCCGCGAGACACTCGCAACAGTGAAGTTGCTGGCAGGTCAGGACTTAAAGCATCTGGAATTCTGGCGAGAAGCCAGAAAGATTTACGCCGACCTGATCGACGGTCGCGATAATTTCGAAATTGCGGAAACCTATTTCAATTCGATGTACTGTGCGGTTTTTAGTCACCAGAAAATTCGTGACGAGTACGCGTTTGTATTTTCTCCCCAGGGCGATATGCCCCCCGCCGACGTGAGCAAGGTGTACAGGACGTACCGGCCGGCAGGTTCCATCAGCGATATGCTGGGACGCTTGCTCGACGATTATGCGTTCACCGTGCCCTATGAGGACAAGGCTCGCGATATCGACAGTATTGAGGGGGCTCTTGGGCGTTACTTTGCCAGTCGTGGTGATCTGCACAGCCCGGATACCGAATTTCAGGTGCTTGAGCCACATTTTTTCCGTAACAAGGGCGCTTACATTGTAGGCAGGATTGTTTGTGAGGGCCGTTCCGAGCCGATGGTATTGCCCATTCTCCACAGCGAGAATGGCAGTGTGTATGTCGACACGATCCTGTTTGGCTCTGATCGGGTGAGTGTGTTGTTCAGTTTTACCCGGGCGTATTTTTTGGTGGACGCCTCAATACCCGCGCAGTGTGTTCTCTTTCTTCAGCAGCTTATGCCGGCCAAGCCCATCTCGGAAATTTACAGTGCGATTGGGCATAACAAGCATGGGAAAACCTACTACTATCGCTGTGCATTCCGACATATGCGAGGAACCAACGACCAGTTCAATATCGCGCCGGGCATCAAGGGCATGGTGATGACAGTGTTCACGCTGCCGTCCTATGATTTTGTATTCAAGGTTATCAAGGACCGTTTTACGCCGCCAAAAGATATGACCCGGGAGCAGGTGAAGGCCAAGTATGCGTTGGTGAAGCGATGGGACAGGGCCGGGCGTATGGCAGATACACAGGAGTTCAAGGGGCTCGCTTTTGCCAGGGAACGTTTCTCCGAGGCATTGATGGAGGAGCTGCGTGAGGTGGCGCCCTCGGTTATCGAGGAGCACGGCAAGACGCTGGTGATCAAGCATGTCTACGTGGAACGCCGTATGACGCCGCTAAACCTCTATCTGCAGGACGCGACGGACGAACAGGTCGGGGCGGTGATGGATGAGTACGGGAATGCGATCAAGCAGCTGGCCGCTGCGAATATATTTCCCGGAGATATGCTGCTCAAGAACTTTGGCGTGACCCGGCACGGCCGCGTTGTGTTCTACGATTATGATGAAATTCAACCACTGACAGACTGTAACTTTCGGCGCATACCCGAGCCCCGTAATGAAGAGGATGAGATGTCGAGCAAGCCCTGGTACACAGTAAGAGCCAATGATATTTTCCCGGAAGAATTTTCCCTGTTTTTTTCCGGCAATCAACGTGCTCGGCAGGTGTTTGATACCTTGCATAGCGACATCTACGATGCCGCATTCTGGCAAGGCTTACAGGAGCGTATTCGCACCGGGCACGTCGAAGACTTTTTTCCCTATCGCCGCGAATTGCGTTTTGATCGGCGACTGACTGCAGCGGGAAATGCCTGATGGCGACAATTTACCTTGTGCGCCATGGGCAAGCCTCGTTCGGCGCAGAAAACTACGACAAGCTGTCTGATCTGGGTTGCCGCCAGGCGCAGGTGACGGGGGCCTATTTTCGGGACACCGGTGTGGTTTTTGATGCCGTGTATAGCGGCGACTTATCGCGCCAGCGCGAGACAGCGCGGTTGGCGATCGCCAGTCAGCCCGCTGAAATCACGCATCACATTGATCCTCGTTTCAACGAAATAGAAAACGATGAGCAGGTAAAGTATCTGGTGCCGGAAGTGGTAAAAACGAACCCCGAGATACAGGCCCTCGTAGACAGGGGTTTGAGTTCCGGTAAGGACTATCAAAAAGTGATCGAGGCGGTGTTCAATTATTGGGTTTCGCCCGCTTGCACCGATACTCGCCTGGCGAGTTGGGCTGATTACTCGTTAGGTGTCCGCGAGGCACTGGCTGACGTAATCCGGGAACAGGGTGCAGGAAAAACGGTAGGTATTTTTGCGTCCGGTGGCACGCTGGCGACCATTGTCGCCGATGTGTTGGGACTGGGCGGCGATGAGACCTATCAATTTTACGAGCCCGTATTCAACTGTTCGGTGACACAACTTTTTTACAACCGCTCGAAAGTCTCCCTGTCATATTACAACGATTGCTCGTTTCTTCGTGTACTCGGAGCACAGCAAGATGAAAACCTGGTCACTTATCGCTAGCGGGAGTTCGGTGCATCGATATTTTTCTTGTCAGGCATGGTGAAGCGGCAGCCAGTTGGGGTGAAGCATCGGACCCCGGGCTGAGCGCACTGGGTCAGCGGCAGGCCCAGGCGGTGGCCGATGAGTTAGCCTTGCAGCTGCCGTCTGAGTGCCACTTGCTCAGCAGTCCATTGCAACGAGCCCTGGAAACCGCCGCACCACTGGCACTGCACTTTGGGCAGGCTCTTGACGAGCGCGAAGCGTTTCGTGAAATTCCTGCGCCTGTTCCGTTACCCGAGCGTCCGGCCTGGTTGCGGCGTTTTATGCAGCAGCAATGGTCCGAGCAGGAGGAAAATCTGCAGGCGTGGCGCAGGACTGCACTCGACCAGCTACTGGAACTGGATCGCCCGACCGCTGTGTTTACGCATTTTCTGGTGATTAATGCGGTGGTGGGGCAAGTTACCGGGCAGACTGAAACGCTGTGTTTCTGGCCCGATAACGGCTCTGTTACGCACCTGGTGCACAAGGGTGATTCGCTGGAACTGGTCAGCGAGGGTCGCCAGATGCAGACGGTGGTTAACTAGTCCTTGCGAACCCTGATCAGGCATTCCTGCGCAGTGGAGGCGACCAGTCGCCCGTCCTGCGAATAAAAACTACCACGGGCAAAGCCGCGACCGCCGGCCCCAACCGGGCTGTCCAAAGAGTACAGCAGGTATTCATCTGCACGGAAGGGCTGGTGGAACCAGAGAGCGTGGTCGAGGCTGGCTGACTGCATGTTTTTATCGAAGCCGTGATGGGGGTGCGGCATGAGTGTCGTGCCGAGTAAGCCAAAGTCCGACATGAATGTGAGCAGAATCTGGTGACGGCGCGGGTCATCGCCGAGGTCACCTATCGCCCGAAACCAGATATTTTGCTGCGGCTCGCGAATCTCGTTGTTGAGAAAATCCCTGGGGTCTACCGGACGTCGTTCGATAGGTTGTCGCAACGGCGGATCGAATCGATCCGGGTACTTTTCGGCCAGACGCGCCCAGCGAGTATGATCAGCTTCCAGACCCTCCGGACCAGGCACGTCGGGCATGTCTGCGTTATGCTCCAGGCCTTCTTCATGTATATGAAAGGAAATGGAAGTGTTAAAGATGGCGACACCGTCCTGTCTTGCGACCACGTCGCGGGTTGTAAAGCTGCGGCCGTCACGTCGACGCTCTACCTCAAACTGGATGTCCTTTGCGGGATCACCCGGACGCAGAAAGTAGGCGTGCATGGCGTGAGCCAGACGATCCGTATCCACGGTGCGTGTGGCTGCATCCAGCGACTGCGCTGCTACCTGGCCGCCAAAAACGCGCCGTGGTCGGGATGGGCTGGTGCCCCGAAATACATCTTCGCCGATTTCCTCGACGATAAGAAAACTGAGTAGTTTGTCCAGATCTGTAGCCACTTGCTGCTCCTGGTGTTGATTAGTCTGTGGCCGCTGCACGAGGCAGCAGGCCGTTGAACAGTACGTTGAAATAGTCGATAGCGGTGCTCTCAGCGTCGTTTACTGCGCGCCATTTGCCGATCTCCATAGCGGCATTGATCGCACCAGCAATCAGCTGCCGGGCAATAAAGATATTGATGGGCCTGACACTGCCGTCTTCAATACCTTGCTCCAACAGTTGCCCAAAATGGGCATTGAGTGCGTCTGTTTGTTTGAGAATTTCGAGCCTGCGTGCCATCGGCAGCGCGGTGATTGTGTTGTAGCGGATCAATGGGCCATCTGCCGATATTTGTACTCTGAAGGCTTCGAGGCAGATGCGCTGCGCCTTGATCAGACCGCAATCGCTGCCCTTGTCAGCACGGTGATGAATGTCTCCGAGAATGTCGAGAGAGCGTTTGTAGCAGCTCAACAGTAGATCTTCCTTGCTTTTGATGTGGTAGTAGAACGCACCTTTGGACACTTTCAGGTCTTCTGCAATTTCATCCAGGGAGGCGCCATTGAAGCCTCTGCGGTTAAAAAAGCGTGTGCCGGTTTTGTAAAAGGCTTCCTGTTTGAGACGGTTTGTCTCCTCTCGATTGAAGCCCTCCAGTGACTCTTCAGCGCAGTCACCGTGCGCGTCCAGCCGGACGTCGTGCAGCGGTTCGCCGCTGGCCAGTCCGTTGGCAAGAATATCAAGCGCTGCATCTGCCGTGTCCTCGAGCTGTTCCAATGGCACGCTGTGCAGCCAAAAAAACGTCCAATCGAGTGAGCCCATAATGGCTCGTGTTGTTGCAGTGCTTTCGCAGGGGCGCAGCGAGCCGTCCGCTACGCCAGTGCGAATGTTGGCGCGAACGCGCTTGAACAGCGCAATGTATTGCGCTTCGATTTCCTCTTTATGCTGTCCCTTCAGTGCGGCGATTTCCATTAGGGCGGCAATATGGGGGCCGTTGCCGTTCTGGGCTGCCCCCCAACTGACAAAATGTTGCCTCAGAAAACCCGCAGCGCGCTCTCTCGGGTCCGTGGTGTCTTGCTCGATCTTATCGAGTGCGCTGTGATGATGCGCCAGGGCCACGCGGTAGCACTGGTAGATTAAATCTTCTTTGGTTTTTACATAATAATAGAGGCTCGTCTTGGTCAGCCCGAGGCTCGAGGCGATGTCTTGCAGTGTTGTGCCACGCGAACCCTGATAATTAAACAGTTTGGCGGCCTGCGACAGAATCGCGCTGCGCTTTGCATCGCGCTGCGCGGTGCGGTTAAACGGGGAGGGCCCGCCGCTGTTTTCTGAGGCGCTGTCGGAAGTCATGATCAGGGGTCTGGCGGCTGTCAGCCTACTATTGGTTGAGCAGTTCCAACTTTAAGTATTTTTTTTGTCGCTGTCCATAAAATCCGCAGTGTTAATGATCGAGATCGAACTTTACGTCCAGCCATTTGCGGGACCGGAAACGGTAGATCAGCATCGTCGTCTTAATCACGTAGTCCAGTGGCATTACGGCGAAAATCCAGTAAACGGACAATTCCAGCCAAAGGAAGATGAGGGCTGTTAGCAGTCGCCCGATAATGATGCCGCAGAAAGTGGCAATGAGGGGGAAGCGAGTGTCGCCGGCACCTCGCAGAGCGCCACCCAGTGTGAATTCAAATGCCATCAGCGGCTGTGCGATGGCAATCATATACATGAACACGACAGTCAGGTGGATAACTTCCGGATCGTCGATCATGAAGGAGGCCAACTCCTGCGCGAACAGGGCGAGCAGAATCGACAGTGTGGTCATCGCCGCCAGCGCCATACGCAGGGAGCGCGATACGGCTTTTATGGCGAATTCAGTGTGTCCGGCACCCAGTTGCTGCCCTACGATCGTAGCGGTGGCAATACCAAAGCCAAACCCGATGACAATGGAAAATGCGACAAGCGTGATGCCTATCCCGTAGGCGGCATAGGCCTCTGTACCATAGTTGGCAATAATGGCGAAAAACGCCAGAAAGGCGAGTTGTACGATGCCTTGCTCAAGCACCGCTGGCCCGCCGATGGATATGAACTGGCGTGTAATTGACCAGTCAATAGGCGCCCACTTGGCCGGTTTCAGATTAAATGCACCGTGCCACCAGAACATCACAAAGGCGATTGTGATCAGCGCCGCGCCGAAGCTACCTCCCAGAGATACCCCGGCTACGCCCATCTGCGGCAAGGGGCCCGTGCCGAAGGCCAGCATATAGGCGAACACCATGTTGAGTGCGGAGCTGAATATCAGAAACCACAGCGGAGTAATGACATCCCCTGTGGCACGCAGGGCTGTTCCTAACATCATATTGATCGCTGCGAACACATTAAACAGGCCCAGCCAGAATATAAATTCAGCAGATAACCGGGTGGTTTCCGCGTCCAGGCCGAAAAGCCCCGCGATTTGAGTGGGAATGATCAGTACCGGGATGCTCAGGATCGCGGCCAGCGAAACCGAGAGCACCAGCGAGATCCAGGAGACCAACTCTGCTTGTCGAATCTGCTTCGCGCCCCAGCTGCGAGCAATCATCGCGGTGGCGGCGACCGAGACGCCCATCAGTATCGCCTGGATCAGGAAAAATACCCGGTGTCCGGTGGTCACTGCCGCAACCGAGGTCGTTCCGAGTTCGGCCACTATCTTTATGTGCACAAACCCCACGGTGGTAAATAACAGATTGGAGATAATCGTCGGCCACGCCAGCTGCCAAACATGGCGGCTGGATGAGAGCGGAGTGTCACTCGTG
Organism: Halieaceae bacterium; assembly: GCA_024224435.1. Classification (GTDB taxonomy): domain Bacteria; phylum Pseudomonadota; class Gammaproteobacteria; order Pseudomonadales; family Halieaceae; genus Marimicrobium. Next base: position 2,605 of record JAAENL010000411.1, on the reverse strand, counting down.
GATGCAGACAAGGGGTATTCTCACTTCGGGGGCGGCAATGTTACCACTTTATTGCCACGGGTGCTGGACTAGGCCAGTTGTCGGCATTCACTGTGGCGGAAGCAGTCTGTCGTGTGGTCGTTGACCATGCCGGTAGCCTGCATTGTGGCATACAGTATGGTGGACCCAACGAAGGTGAATCCGCGTTTTTTCATATCCTTGCTGAGACGATCGGAAATCGGGCTGTTGACGGGTACACAGGCCGACGACGGCCAGCTATTTTGCACAGGTTTGCCGTCCACGAAATCCCAGATATAGCTGGCGAAGCTGCCGCGGTCCTCCTGGATCCTCAAAAAGGCCTGAGCGTTCTGTCGCGCGCCAAAAACCTTCAAACGGTTGCGAATAATCTGCGGGTTCTGGAGCAGTTTTTCTAATTTTTTATCGCTGTAGCGGGCAATTTTCTGTGCATCGAAATTATCGAATGCCTGACGATAACCCTCGCGTTTGCGCAGCACCGTGATCCAGGCGAGGCCCGCCTGTGCGCTTTCCAATAAAAGAAACTGAAACAGTGTGCTGTCATCGTACAGCGGTACGCCCCATTCATCGTCATGGTAGGCCGCGTATAAGGGATCGTCCGAGCACCATGTGCAACGCTTTTTCTCCACGGGGATATCCTCCTGCAGTTTGAACGTGAGCGCAGTGTCAGGCGCCGGTCCCGCTTAGATTGGCTAGCGAGCCCTGAGTGGCTGTGACACACTGCGATGCACGTTTGCCGGGTAAGTTGCCATGACAGATTCTATTCTATTTAGCCATACAGGCCACGTGTGCCGCCTGTTGATAAACTGCCCCGAGCAGCACAATGCGCTGGGACGCGAGCAGCTGGAGGGAATTCAGCGTGGCCTGGACCAGGTCGAGAACGACCCCGAGGTGCGCGTGTTGTTGCTCACCGGCGCCGGCGAAAAAACCTTTTGTGCCGGTGCATCGCTACGTGAACTGGATGCCACTAGTGCAGACGCGGCGGGCTTTCAGCTGATGACGGCGCGGGTGGCCAGGCTCAAGGTGCCGACCATTTGTCTGCTGAATGGTGATCTTTATGGCGGCGGGGTGGAATTGGCGGCCAGTTGCGACCTGCGTATCGGTGTGCAAGGTAGCAGGATGCGCGTGCCGGCAGCGGAACTGGGCTTATGTTATCCATTGGAGGGGATTTACCGGTTTCTGGAGTGCCTCGGTCCGGCGCTTACCCGGCGAATACTGATGGGGGCAGAAGAATTTGATGCGGATGGCATGCTCAAGATAGGTTTTCTGGATCACCTGGTTGAGCGCGCAGATCTCGAGCGGTCTGCGCGGGAGATAACTGAGCGGCTGGTTTCACTGGCACCTCTCGCGGTGAGTGCCATGAAGCAAATTATTCGGCAGGCGGGGCATTACAGGGTCGATCCCGCGTTGGCTGAAACCCTGTTCAGGCGATGCCTTGAGTCTGCTGATTTTCAGGAGGGCCTGGCGGCGAAGCGCGAGAAACGCTCGCCGATATTTACAGCGCGCTAGCGTTGGGCCAGAGGGCCGTGGCAGTTAAACTGTCGATCCACGGCCAGCCAAGGCATGCCCAGCTTTTCGAGCCACTTCAGGCCAGAGGCTTCTGTCTTGACCCTGGCGATACTGGCAGCGCTGCAGGCCGTCAGGCAGTTATCAGCGATGACCGCTACGCTGAGGAGACCGGGAATGGCTATGCCATCTACGGGGCTCAGCACCCGCCCAAAGTACTCGCCATTTTGCAGGCTTGTCTGTTCAATGTTGCCACGAAGTGCGAAACCTCTGTCATTCACCTTGAGTCGCAGAATGCCGGCCCGATTACCTTGTGGTATGCGTGCACCGGCCAGCCAGTTGGCGCCGTCTGACTGCTTGCCAATGCAGATCACATCTTCCCCGAGTTCGAGGTAAGCGCTTTTCACGCCCTGAGCGCGTAGCTTGCGTGCGATTGAATCCAGAGCATAGGGGCGTATGCAGGCGTTCATGTCCAGTAGCATGCCGCGCTGGGACATGTGCGCTCCTTCGGCATTGATGTCTATCTTGTTCCAGCCCACGAGCTTGAGCATGCCTTGCAACTGCTCCGTGGATGCGTGTAGTTTGCCTTCGCTGTTGTAGCAGTCCCGGAGTATGCGCACCGTGGGGTCGAACAAATGGTTGCTCTCGTCCCATAGTGCATCGATGTAGCTGAATAAGCTGACGGCCTCCGGATCGAGGGGCACCATAGAACCGGTGCCGGCTCCCTGATTGATCTGGCTGGTGATGCTCATTGGATGGTACGGACTGAACTTCCTGTCCAGTCGCTCCAATTCAGTCTGGCATTGGGTCAGATGCTCTGCGCCGCGCTCATCGCTATTATCTATGACCAGATGACACATGCGCCCGAATATGCGCAGCTTTACTTCGCTTATCACTACAAAATGTCCGCTCTGTAACTGGTGGTATTGCAGCAGAGAGTGGAACCAGTCACCGCGGCTCTGCCCTGAGCACCGTTAGTTCAGCCCGTAATGTAACACCGAGACGGTGAGCTTGACCAGATTCCTGGTGTGGTCTTATAGACCTATGTGTAGCCGCTGTTGGGGGAAATATTCGGGACAATGAT
>JAAENL010000410.1 GCA_024224435.1 Halieaceae bacterium | reverse complement strand
GCTTTCAATACCTCCGAATCCACACGAAGGCTGCTGCCGCCTCGCTTTCAGCCGGGACAATCCACGCTCGTGCCTCGCTTAATGGATCGTCCCATCCCACAGTGTCCCTCGAATGGTTTGAGCTGCTCGGGGTCGGCCCATCACTTTTTTGCGTTGCTAAAGCAGTAGAGCCTGGATGCGGTTCGGATCAGCAGCTTGCCCTGGCAGGCCGCGGTAGAGGCCACGCACAATTCATCAAGGTCATTCGTGTGCAACTGTTTGAACTCGGATCCGGCCTCCACGACATAGGTTACGCCGTCCTCGCTGAGAAAGAAGAGCTTGCCATTGTAGGCCCAGGGCGAGGCAGTGAAGCTGGCCCGCGGCTGAAAACGACTGCGCCCGTAAACCTCTTGGCCGGTGCGGGCATTGTGGCAGGTGAGGTATCCACGATCATGAAGGGTGTAGTAATAATCGCCGTACAGAATGGGTGACGGATTATAAGGACCCGCCGTGGGCAGATACCACTCGATGAACTCTGAAGTCTCCCCCTCCGGCGCTGTGATGTCCCCGGACGCGCCGGGCTTGATGGCATAGACCGGACGGTGTTTGTCTCCGATATAACCGGAGGTGATATACATCATGCCGAAAGCAGCGAAGGGCGAGGGGATGACCAGATTTGACATGCGCCCATCCATCTCCCACAGCAGTTTGCCGTCCAGGTCATAGGAGCGGATCTTGCGCTTGCCCGGCGTGACGAGTTCAGAGCGGAGCTTGTTCTGCCAAAGCACAGGCGTGGCCCAGGAACTCATCTCATCGCGTTCAGTACGCCACTGCTGCTTGCCTGTCTTGGTGTCGAAAGCCGCAATGTATGAGGCCTCCTGGTTGTCATAGATCATGATCACCTG
>JAAENL010000409.1 GCA_024224435.1 Halieaceae bacterium | reverse complement strand
CTCAAGGCCGGCGATCAGCGCGCCTATCTGTTGCCGGTTATCCGACGGTTTTTCCCAGGCCAGTTCGCACTGGATCATGGTCACCACTAGATTTTGCATAATCTGTCTGACGCCTCCAGCAGTACGTCGTCATTTTTTGCTTATTTTAACCGTAAATAATGACCCGGAGAAGAATTCTGGTAAACAGCAGAGATGGGAATAGAGGCAATACCGATCTCCCGGGTCCACTGTGATGCCAGTTCCTGGTCTGCCTTATCGGATACTGCACTGTACTCCAGCAACTGGAAGTAGGTGCCCGCACTGGGTGCCAGATTGAACCGCGACGACGACAAGGCTTGACAGAACAGGTCCCGCTTAGCCTGATAGAAATCAGCGAGTGTACCGGGATAGTCTGGCTCCGCCGCCATGAAATCGGCGAGGGCCAATTGCACCGGGGTGTTGGCGACAAAACAGACGAACTGGTGCACCTTGCGCAACTCGGCCGTGAGCTCATCCGGGGCTATGCAGTACCCGGTCTTCCACCCGGTAACGCTGTAGGTTTTACCGAATGAGAACACCGCGAAACTGCGTTGCCGTAATGCGGGAAGTTGCAGCACGCTGTGATGATTTTTCCCATCGAATACCAAATGCTCGTAGACCTCATCGCTGATCACTAACAAATCGTGCAACTCTGCCAGCCGCTCGAGCTCAAGCAGGTCATCCCAGCTCAGAATGGCTCCGGTTGGATTGTGAGGTGAATTGACAATAATCATGCGTGTTCGCGGCGTAATGCTGTCACCTACCTGTTGCCAGTCGATAGCGAAATTGTCCGGTGTCAGAGGAAGATGCACCGCGCGACCGCCCGCCAGGGCGATGGCGGGTTCGTAGCTATCGTAGCAGGGGTCGAAAAGCAGGACTTCATCACCCGTATGAACACAGGCCGTTATGGCGCAAAAAATCGCCTCGGTCGCGCCAGGCACAACCGTGACCTCGGTATCCGGGTTGCAGGTAACGCCCCGGTATCGTATCAGCTGCGCGGTGATCTGCTCACAAAGTTCAGTAACGCCCGCCATCGGAGCGTACTGATTGTGTCCTGCGGATACCCGCCTGACCAGTGCATCCAGTAAGGGCTTTGGCGCACCGAAATCCGGGAATCCTTGTGACAGATTGAGTGCTCCACATTCATTTGCCAACGATGACATACGGGTGAAGATAGTTGTCCCCACATGGGGAAGTTTACTCTCAATCATAATGGGCCTGCCAAGATGCTAGCTTTCCTTCTGGCCGAGGTTGGCGTGCAAAATTGCACCATTGATTACCGGGTTATGGTGGGCCCAACGGATCAATTCGGCAATTTCAGCCGGATCGATAAGTCGACTAAAGCTATTCATGCCCGCGACGGCCGCCTCCACCTCTGGGTCATTTCCGAGATGCGTCCGCAGCATTTCCGTGTCGGTAAACCCCGGGCAAATCATTGCTGTGTGGATGCCGCTACCCATAAGATCCTGGCAGGTCGCGCGCATCATGCCCAACTGCGCATGCTTGCTGGTGACATAACTAAAGGAGTTTGCCACCGCTTTTTCAGACAAGGTAGAGCCAATGTAGAGTACGCTCGACGAGGACTGCATGATTGGTATGAGATATTGATTCAGGCTGTTAATCCCGGTGACATTGATCGCCAGAACGCGGGCCAGATCATCGTTTGCGCAATCATCCACGCGATCCTTGAGCATCTGGCTGGCGTTGTGGACCAGGGCAATTTCCTCGCAGTCCGCGAGTTCCCGCTTGAGGCGCTGGCAGGCATCCTCAACGGAGTCCTGAGCAGAGAGGTCGCACTCGATACTGTTAACGCCTGAGACAGGACATTCGCGGCGAGCGAGGCAGTAGACCGCATAGCCTTCCTGTACGAAAAGTTCTGCTGTGGCGCTGCCAATGCCGACGCTGGCCCCGGAAATAATGGCTGCTTTCATGGATTGCCCCCTAGTCTGGCTGGCGTGGCCAGCCGATGCTTGTTTGAGCTAAAACAGGGAGGCTCCGTGATTTCAGCGGTGACGTCAAGTTGTAGCTCCGTTACACTGTGGCCATGGAAGAACTGACGACACTATATATTGATAAGGAAAGCCACAAGTTTTCCGTTGCCCATTACACGATATTTTCCGCGACTGAGCGGGAGCGCCTGCACGGGCACAATTACTCGGTATCGGCGAAGATTGTAGCCCCGATGGGTGATAATGGTTTTGCCGCAGATTACAACGTGTACAAGACCCGGCTGGCGCGACTTTGCGATGAGTTGGATGAGTATATGCTGCTCGCGGGTGAGTCCCCTTACCAAACGATTAGCACGTCAGATGATTTTTACCGGGTAGTCTACAGTGGGCAAGAGATGCTGTTCCTGCAAGCGGACACATTGGTGCTACCCATTCGCAACGCGACAGTCGAAGAGTTCTCCCGCTACCTGCTCGGCAGGCTGGTTGAGGACAGCGAGGGAGATGACCTGCGAGAGGTGCAACTCTGCGTTGCCTCCGGACCAGGTCAAAAAGGGTGTACCACGTGGCATCGCCCTTGAATGCCGCGTTGATTTTGGGCGGCTAATTCCCGGTGCGGTTGCCTAACCGGTGATCCCGCTGTGACGCAACAAGGGGTCAATACTGGGCTCTCTGCCGCGGAAGGCGACGAACAGTTCCATCGCGTCTTTTGAGCCGCCAGCCTCCAATATGTGATGTCTGAATGCTTGCCCTGTCTGTGTGTTGAATATGCCTTCCTCCTCGAAGCGGGAAAAGGCATCAGACGACAATACTTCTGCCCACTTATAGCTGTAGTAGCCCGCTGCATAACCGCCCGCAAAGATATGAGAAAAGCCGTTCTGGAACCTGTTGAAGGGCGGCGCTTTAACCACCGCGACCTGTTTGCGCACATCGTCAAGCACGCCCTGCACTGAGGTAATGGCGTTTGAACCCCAATCTGCATGTAACCGAAAATCAAAGAGTGCGAACTCCAGTTGTCTCACCATCGCCATGCCGGACTGAAAGTTTCTGGCGGCCCCCAGTTTCTTCAGCAGTTCCTCGGGCAGCGGTTCTCCGGTCTGGTGATGCCCTGAGATAAATGACAGTGCCTCTGGCTCCCAGCACCAGTTTTCGAGAAATTGACTGGGTAGCTCCACCGCGTCCCACTCGACCCCGTTGATACCCGAAATCGCTGCTACCGTCTGGCGCGTGAGCATATGATGTAGACCGTGACCAAACTCATGAAACAGTGTTGTCAGTTCATTGTGAGTCAACAGTGCCGGCTCATTGCCTACAGGGGGTGTAAAATTGCACACCAGGTAGGCAACGGGTAGTTGCAGGCCCTCGCTCGTTTCGCGGCGTACACGGCATTCATCCATCCAGGCACCGCCGCGTTTATGTGCCCGCGCGTACAGATCGAGGTAGAAGCAGGCTATGACCTCGCCCTCAGCCAGTATCTCGAACAGCCTTGCATCGCAGTGGTAACGATCAAACTCTTCTACTTCCCTTACCTCTAGCCCGTACAGTCGCCTCACGACCTCAAACAAACCCGGAATCACTCTGTCGACTGGTAGGTAGGGGCGAATGTCCTCCTGCGACACCTGATAGCGCGCCTCGCGCAGTTTTTCGCTGTAATAGTTGGTGTCCCACGCTTCCAGCCTCTCAAGGCCGCCTTCCTGTTTGGCAAATGCTTCCAACTCCGCCCACTCCCTGCGCGCCTGGGGCAGCGATTTCTCCGCCAGCTCATTCAGAAAACGCCTGACGCTGTCCGCGCTGTCGGCCATCTTTGTGGCCAGAGACAGATCGGCGTAGTGATCGAATCCCAGAAGTTGCGCAAGCTGGTGTCGCAGATCCAGCGTTTGCGTAATCAATTCGGAATTATCCCATTTGCCGGCATTGGGGCCCTGCTGAGAGGCGCGGGTGCAGTGAGCGGTATAGACCTCTTCGCGCAGTGCGCGATTGTCACAGTAATTTAATACAGGAGATAGCGAGGGAAATTCCAGGGTGATCAGGTAGCCGTCGTCGCCAGACTGCTCGGCTGCCTGGCGGGCGTTGGCGAGAGCGTTTTGCGGCAGGCCCGCCAGCTCCTTCCGGTCGGCCAGGCGCGACCAGGCGTTGGTGGCATCCAGAACGTTCTCGGAAAAGCGGCTGCCCAGACGAGAAAGATCTTTTTTGAGCTCGCCATAGCGTACTTTTTCCTCTGGGGATAGGTCTACGCCTGCCAGGCGAAAGTCACGCAGTGCTTTTTCGACTGCACGTCGCACACCGCTGTCCATGGAGGAGAAGTGAGGGCTGGAGGCCATTTCTCGGTATGCGGCACACAGCTTTTCATGCTGTCCTTTCCAGGTTTGGTACTCGGACAGTAGAGGCAGGCAGGTATTGTAGGCCTCGCGCATTGCCTCGTTGTTGCAGACGCTGTTGAGATGTGAGACCGGAGACCAAGCTTGCGAAAGTGCGTCCTCCAGCGCCTCAATAGGCGCCAGTAAGTTGTCCCAACTATACGTGTCCTGCTCCTCAAGGAGTGCGTTGATGCGCGTCTTGCTGCATTCAATCAAAGACTTTATTGCAGGTTCAACCTGTTGTGGTTCGATCGAGTTAAACGGCGGTAAAGTATTTTCTTCAAGCAGGGGGTTGGGCATGAACACGTTTTCCGGATGAATGGGCGGGTTGGTATTTTAACTGAATCCCGTCCGAGGGCGTATGTTCACAGCCAAAATATCCATAGGTCGGGAAAACGCCAGTGCAGCGTCCCTCAGTGCGTCAACAGTGGCCATTGCTGCAGAGCATGATAGCTGACGCCTTTTTTTCCTTGATGCGATTCGAAAAGGGTGCAGTGTGTATAGGCGAGGTTAACGTCTGGCTCATACAGCGGTGCCGCTGGCGGATTTCGGCATCGCCTATACAGAGTGACGTGAGGTTGAAAGGGGCGGTTGTTGAGCTTGCCACCGGCGGCGCCAGCCAGATGCCCCAGTTTTTGTGACAAGCGAGTCAGAGGTGAAGGCCACTGGCTCGGACCTATCCAGAAAAGACCCGATTTGGACCAGTAGCCCACGGTATCCAGTGCCAGTGTGCCGCCGCCTATAGCATTCATGGCAAAATAGCTATCTGCGGTCTCGGCGATTTGCTCCAGCGCCGTCCGCTTGATATCGCCGATAAAGGCAAGTGTGATGTGGAGGTTGGCCGGCGGTACCGGTTTGCCGTCACAGGCACAGGCCTGATCACGCCAGTCTGTGATACGGATTCTGTCGCGACCCTCGATCACGATTCCGAAAAAAGCGCGAATCATGTCCCCGGTTTTTTCTTCAGGGGAGCAAATCCATCGTTTTCTCCCGGAGAAGCCCTGCGTCGGGCACGGCCCGATGACTTATCTGGCTCGGCATTGGCGCCGCTGTTGCCGTCAGCCCTCATTGCTTTACGCTCTTTGTCGGGATGATGAATGCCTGAGGCGGAGAGCGCATGTTTGCCGTTGAACCTGGCTTTCAGCCCGGGTAATGAGCGGCGCTCGAAGTCCAGTGACAGGTAGCGCTGGATACTCTCTACCTGTTTCCATTCAGCAGCGCAGGCAAGCGAGATCGCAAGACCGGAGGCGCCCGCTCTACCGGTGCGTCCTGTGCGGTGCACGTAATCGTCGCCGCTGTGAGGAATGTCGTAATTGATCACGACTTCGATACCCGAAACATCCAGCCCGCGAGCGGCAACGTCGCTTGCACACAGTACATTGATCTTGCCGTTGTGGAAGCGCTGCACAACCAGCTTGCGTTCTTCAGTCGTCATCTCTCCGTGCAGGCAGGCGCAGCGCAGGGATTGCGCGCCTGCAAGATCGGCGAGTCGGGCGGCGGTGGTGCGCTTGTTTCCAAACACGAGTGCGCGCGTGTAGTTACCCTGTTGCAACAGGCGCAGTAAAAGCGCGTTTTTGTGTGTTTGACTGTCGGCCATTATTAATTGATGAACGATGTCGTCATGGGCCGCTCGCTCCTTTCCGGTACTCACGGTTTCTGGATGCTTGAGCAGCGTGTCTGCCATCTCCTTGACCCCGCGATGAGTCAACGTGGCGGAGTAGAGCAGCGTTTGTGGACTGGAGCGGGTGGACGCAGCGATCGCCAGCACGTCCTCACGCAAGCCAAGATCCAGCATACGATCTGCCTCGTCCAGTACCAGCGTTTGTAATATCCCAAGGTCGGCACTGCCTCGCCTGCAGTGCTCGAGCATACGCCCTGGTGTCGCGACCAGGATTTCCGGGTCTTTGCGCAGTACCGCTTGCTGGTACCTGAATTCTTCACCGCCGGTAATGGCTTCGACACGTAAAGGTGATTTCTGCAACAGTTGCCGGCAGTGCTTGAGAACCTGCCGAGCCAGCTCACGGGTAGGCACCAGCACCAGGGCGAGTGTGCCGCCCGAGTGTGTATGTTCTGTTGTAAGAATGCGCTGGGCCAATGGGACGAGGTAGGCCAGTGTCTTGCCGCTGCCGGTTTCGGCGCAGACCATCATATCCCGTCCTTTCAGGGCTATGGGTATTGATAAGGTCTGCACGGCTGTTGGCTTGCTGAACGCGAGCGCATCCACTCCCAGGCGCAACTGGCGATCCAGTTGAATATTGTCGAACACGCGAGCTAAACCTCCGGGGACCGCGAATCGGCGAGCGTCTAAAAGTGGAGAGGGTACGCTCAAATTCTGGCTTTGCAACCCCGCTGGCTCTGCGGTCGGCGATGGCTTGTTATACAAGGTATGATGGCGCCGGTATTTCAGTGAGTGATGATTGGGTTCGCAGAAATATCGCCGTGTCAGTGTGCAGTAAACGTGTTTCGTGGAGATTTTATGATAAGCGCAGTGAGGATTAATGAGACCGGTGGCCCCGATGTTATGCAGCTGCAGGATGTGGCCATTGAGTCCCCTGGGCCGGGCATGGTGACGGTGGCGAACAGGGCGATCGGGTTGAACTATATCGATACCTATCATCGCAGTGGCCTTTATCCACTGCCATTGCCTGCGGGGCTCGGGCTGGAGGGTGCCGGAGAGGTGCAGGCTGTCGGCGAAGGTGTCGACCTATCCGAAGGTGATCGGGTCGCATACTGTTCTGCGGGTTTTGGTGCTTATGCGGAGGCAATTAATCTACCGGCGATGCGACTGGTGAAGATACCGCAGGGAGTGGGTTTCGAGCAGGCGGCAGCGGTGCTGTTGAAGGGACAGACTGCGGAGTACCTGTTGCAACGCACTTATCCGCTAAAAGCGGGGGAGACCTGCCTGTTCCACGCGGCGGCGGGCGGTGTCGGGCTGTTATTTGGTCAGTGGGCTAAAAGCATTGGCGCCAATGTGATCGGCACTGTTGGATCTGAAGAAAAGGCCGTATTAGCACGAGCGCATGGTTATACTCATGTTATAAATTACCGCACCGAGGATGTCCTTACCCGCGTACTCGAGATCACTGGCGGCGAAAAGCTGCCTGTAGTTTACGATGGTGTAGGCCGGGATACCTTTGGGGTGTCATTGGATTGCCTGAGGCCGAGGGGGTTGATGGTCAGTTTCGGCAATGCCTCTGGTGCGCCAGCCCCGCTCGATCTGCAAATACTGGCCAACAAGGGCTCCCTGTTCATAACAAGACCTACAATGCTGACCTATACCGCCAGCGAGGCGGAGCTGCAGCAGTCGTCGAAGGATGTATTTTCGCGTGTTGTCTCAGGTGAATTGACGGTAGAGATCAACCAGCGCTATGCGTTGCAGGATGTTCAACAGGCGCACCGGGATCTGGAGAGCCGCAAGACCAGTGGTTCCACGATTCTTATCCCCTGACCATCAAAGGAGGTTCGCTGCAATGGACTGGGAGTGGATGACAGAGTTTTGTGTACGGGAGAGTCGCCATGCAGGTTAGGCCGGTGGTACTGACGGGGCACCTGGTGTGCCTGGCCCCACTGGATGCGGACCATGCACAAGGACTTTACAATCGCGGGCAGCAGCAGAGCGACTGGGACTACCTGCCGCGTCCGTGCTTCATCGATCTGGCAGATACGCGTCACTGGATCGATGAAGCGCTGTCAGTCGACGACCAGGTGCCTTTCACCATCTTGGAAAATGGTCGTGGGCGTGCGGTCGGCAGCACGCGCTATCTTAATATCAGGCCAGAGCACCGTAGTCTTGAGATTGGCTGGACGTGGTTGGGCCGTGACTGGCAGCGAACTGCTTTGAACACCGAGACAAAGTTGCTGTTGCTGACCCATGCTTTTGAGCAGCTGGGCTGCGTGCGGGTGGAGTTCAAGACGGATCTACGTAACGAACGCTCACAAAAAGCACTGCAGCGGATGGGTGCGACGCGCGAGGGCGTACTGCGCAATCATATGATCGTTCAGGGCACCTACGTGCGCGATTCGGTTTACTACAGCGTGATCGACCAGGACTGGCCGGCTGTAAAACAGCAATTGCTGAAGCTGCTTGCACGCACGCAGGAGACATAGCGTTCAGGTAATGGTGGCCTGAACTTTTTCGTTATCGGAGAAGCTGTCGGCGAAGAGGGCCGTAGAGAGATAGCGCTCACCGGAATCCGGCAGAATGGCAACAATCACCTTCTCTTTATTTCCTGCCTGCTGAGACAGTCGGTGAGCGACTGCCATGGCTGCGCCAGAGGAGATACCTGCCAAGATACCCTCTTTTTGCATCAGTTTGTGCGCCCACTCCATGGCTTCTTCACTCGACACCTGCTCGACCTGATCTACCAGGTCAAGCTGCAAGTTCTGCGGCACAAAACCTGCACCAATGCCCTGTATTTTGTGCGGAGCATGGGTGGGCTCCTCACCGGCTTTGGCTGCGGTAATCATAGTGGTGGTGTCCGGCTCTACCGCTACACACAGCACGTTCTTGCCGCGCGTTTTCTTGAGGTATGAGGCGACACCACTGATGGTGCCTCCGGTGCCTACGCCGGACACAAAGATGTCGACGTCACCCTCCGTATCATCCCAGATTTCGGGCCCCGTAGTCTGCTCGTGGATAGCCGGGTTAGCGGGGTTCTCGAACTGGTGTGGTCCCCAGTATTTGCCCGGATCTGAGCTGATGATGGTTTCCGCCCGTTCTATCGCGGCCGGGATGCCTTTGGCGCCATCAGTGAGAATGATTTCGGCGCCCAATGACTTCATTAACATGCGACGCTCGAGGCTCATTGTGTTGGGCATTGTCAGGATGCAGTTATAGCCTCGGGCAGCGGCCACAAATGCCAGCGCAATGCCGGTATTGCCGCTGGTGGGTTCGACAATCGTCATGCCAGGCTTGAGACTGCCATCTTTTTCCGCTGCGGCGACCATGCTGGCGCCGATGCGGCATTTTACCGACATCGCGGGATTGCGATTCTCCAGCTTGCCGTAGATGTTGCCATCGCTGATGCGATTTATTTTGACCAGAGGGGTGCCACCGATGGTCTCTGCATTGTTTTGATAAAGTGTTGTCATTGTGATCCGTGTTCCACAGGTCGAATTTTGTTAACAGACTAGCCCCGATAACAGGGAGTGTCCATCCCGGGAGCTTAATCGCGCGATCGGAGGATAATTCATGTCGCGAGTGAACTTTGCGCCGCGGACGAAGTCATAGCTATACGGCACCCGCCGCCCACGAACGCTGGAGTGAGAGTGTGTGGCGGATATGTCGCACTGGATTCATCCAGGTCACGCACCATTAGGCTAGGGCAGTTGCCTCTTTGAACCGGTCTTTGCATGGCCGGTTTTTTTTATTCTCTCTTGCTTGAAACGGTCTGTTCGGTTGCCAGCGACAGGGAGTCCAGTGTTTGGGGTCCCAGCAGAGTTTCCTTCAGCTCGCCGCGGGGGGACACGATCAGGGTGGTCGGCAGCGCGATGGGTCGGGGGATGCCCAATTGGCCGGACGGGTCATTCGCGAGTGTAGGAAAGGCAACGCCCAGCGCGCGGGTCTGGGCGTCGAGGTCAGCGCCGGTCGCGCCATCATAGTTAACGCCAAGTACGGTCACCGTGTCATATGCCTCGTTCAGTGCGTTCAATTCTGGAATCTCCTCAATGCAGGGTTTGCACCACTGCGCCCAGTAGTTGACGACGACCCACTGACCCCGATAGTCGTCCAGCGCAAGGGCAGGCGCTTTGCCTTTTTCTGCACAGGCCATGAGCAGGGTTAGCAAGATCAGAGCTGCCGCGTGCCTCATTTTTTGAATATCGCCACAAGACTGTCAGACAATAACGTTCTCTGATCCTTCTGTTCCGCAACCAGCAGTCCTTCTGCTGCGCCAAGCCATCCCTCTGTTTCCTGCCCAAACTGCTGGTCAAGGGATAGCTCTCCCTCTATCCACTCCTTTAACTGCCAGAATGACACGGTATTGAGATCCCGGCTGAGCAGATAATGGCCTTTGTCGTTTTGGGTAATGATGCGCTGATCGAGGAGAATATTACGTATTGTCCCCCATGTGTCGCTGTCTAATCCGCGCACGATTTCGTGCTTATGATTGAGCAAGTCGAGCTCGCGTACAGCGTCCCCGCTGAGCTGCTTCTGCCAGAATAAGTGCAGTACCTGAAGCGCCTTCATGACGATAGGTCGCTCGGCCTGTTCTCGACTCTGGTAGGCGGACAGACTGTGCACCAGAATGCCGCCCATCAAAACGATATTCCATGAGAGATAAACCCAGAGCAAAAACAGGGGAACTGCTGCGAACGCCCCATAGATGAACGTAATACTCGACTGGGCAACCAGTTGGGTAAACAGGCTGCGCGCTGCGTGAAAAACCAGTGCTACTATCAAGCCGCCAATCATGACGTGCCTGAAGGGCACGCGGCAGTTCGGTACTGCGGCGTACATCAGGCTAAAACCCAAGGTGGATAATAGCAGTGGCGTTATGCGCAACAGCGCTGCTCGGGCACCAAAAATATCGTAGGACGCGAGGGTGTCTGTGAATGAGGAGAGATAGGTGCTCATCGCCAACGCCAGACCGATCAATATCGGCGCCAGTGTCAGCACAGCCCAGTACAATAGAAAACTGGACAGGGGGCTGCGATTTTCTCTTGCACGCCATATCAGGTTAAAGGCTTTTTCAATATTGCGCAGCATGAGTACCGCGGTGACCAGCAGAAAGGCAACTCCCGGCCCGGTCAGGTTTTTAGCTTGCTGTGAAAATTTTTCTAAATAGCCCTCAATCTCTGCGCTGCTCTGAGGCACCATGTGTTTGAATAGCAGCGTTTGCATCTGGTTCTCGGCGCCCTGGAATGCAGGAATGGCAGAGGCCATGGTGTACAGCACGGTCAGTAGCGGGACCAGCGCGAACAAACTCATATAGGTGAGTGCAGCTGCGTTCTGCGAACAGCGATCTGCGCCAAACCGGCCAATAAGGTACGTTATCCGACGCCAGGTTTCGTGGATGATGGAGAGAGGGTTCATCTCTGTAGTATGGCACGAAGCGGGTGGTGGCTGCACGGGCTGAATCACATGCATTCCCTTTTCAGACATAGTGTCTGCTGCATTTTTGGTATACTTGGCGCCCCGTTGATATCGACCAGAGGTTTTGCATGGCTGACGTTACCATTTACCATAATCCCCGGTGTTCGAAGTCGCGTGCAACATTGGCACTGCTCGAGGAGAACAATGTCAATCCGCATGTTGTGCTTTACCTCGAGACACCTCCAGGTGTTAAGGAGATCAGGGGCTTGCTGAAGAAGTTGAATATTAGCGCAGGGGAACTGGTGAGACGGGGTGAGGCCGACTACAAAGCCAGCGGGCTGAACAAGGAGTCGGTTGAGGCGGATATCGTGGCGGCCATGGCCGAGCATCCCAAACTGATTGAGCGCCCTATCGTTGTGAAAGGTAGCAAGGCTGTGCTGGGCCGACCACCGGAAAATGCTCTGGCGTTGCTCGATTGATGGCCGACGCGTATGTGCTAGTGCTCTACTACTCGCGTAATGGATCTACGGCGGCGATGGCGCAACAGGTGGCGCGAGGAGTCGAGCTCGTCGAGGGCATGTCGGCACGCTTGAGAACAGTGCCCCCGGTGTCCGCCAGTAACGAGAAGACGGACGCAGAGATACCTGAGACAGGCCCCTTGTACTGCGAGCCTGATGATCTTTCCGGTTGCTCCGGACTCGTGCTGGGAAGTCCGACGCGCCTGGGTAACATGGCCGCTCCACTGAAGTATTTTATCGATCAAACTTCAGCTCTGTGGCTGAGCGGTGCGCTCATTGACAAGCCAGCGGCGGTGTTCAGCTCGACCTCCAGTATGCACGGTGGTCAGGAGTCGACGCTGCTCAGTATGATGCTGCCGTTACTCCATCACGGGATGATCATTACGGGTATTCCCTACAGTGAAAGCGGATTGATGACTACAACTTCGGGAGGCACTCCCTACGGCGCATCTCATTGGGGCGGCGCAGATAATCGACGCGAATTAGATGATGTGGAGGCGGGGTTGTGTCGAGCACTGGGGCAGCGTGTGGCGGGTTTGGCATTGAGGGCCTCGGAATGAGTGAGCACTTGTCTAATGTCGCCGGTCGCTTTATGTGGGCGGCATACGTCGGCTTGCTGCTGCAGCAGTCGCTGGATGCTTTTTCACATCAGGCGCCCTGGTTTATCTGGTTGGTGAAGTTGTTACCGTTGCTGATTTTTTTACCGGGGATGCTCAAAGGCAGGTTGCGTACTTTCATCTGGCTATGTTTTGTCTGCCTTGGCTATTTTCTGATACTGGTGCAGCGAATTTTCGCTGAGCCCGATAGCCCGCTCGTGATCAGCGGATTAGTGGGTGTTGTGGTACTGTTCATCGCCGCCATGATGCACGTGCGCTGGCGGGCCAGAGCGTTGCGCGGCGACTGTGCCGACGGAGAGATAAAGTCATGAGTAGACCTTCATTGTTGCGCCGGATAGCTGCGGGAACCTGGACGGCGATTACCCGTATTCGGCTCGCCATGGCCAATATTTTGTTTCTGGTATTGCTGGCGCTGATCTATTTTGTCTACATGGGCGGCGGGCCGGAGCCCCTGCCAGAGAAGGCGGCACTATTGCTCAATGTCAGTGGCAAAGTGGTAGATCAGAAGACCGCAGTGAACCCACTGCAGGCGGTGCTTTCGGAGCCGACGCCAGAACAGCACGAGGTGTTGCTCAGGGATATTATTGAGTCTATTGAGTACGCTGCAGACGACCCTGCGATCAATTCCCTCGTCATGGAACTGGATTCCCTCGTGTATCTGGGGATCAGCAAAACACAGGAAATTATTCCCGCGCTTGAGGCTTTTCGTGAAACGGGTAAGCCCATTGTTGCGCTGGGCGATTACTACACGCAGGACCAGTACCTGCTGGCCAGTTATGCGGATACAGTGATTTCTCACCCCCTGGGTGGAGTGGCGATAGAGGGGTTCAGCAGTTACCGGAATTATTTTCGCGAGGCGCTGGATAAGCTCTCGATAAATGTGCATGTTTTTCGAGCAGGGGAACAGAAATCCTACGTCGAGCCCTTTTTGCGCGATGATATGTCCGAGCCGGTGAAAGAGCTTACGGCGCGCTGGTTGGGAGATCTCTGGCGACAATACACGTCTACCGTAGAGCGGCAGCGCAATCTGAATGAGGGAGCACTGGATAACTACGTCAATAACTTGCCGGACTTACTCCGTCAGCAGGGCGGTGATGCCGGGCAGGCCGCGCTGCAAGCGGGCCTGATAGACAAGCTGTTAGGTCGGTCGGAAGGCAATGATTATCTCGTCCAGCTGGTCGGCGCCAGCAACGATGACGGCCTTTACGAGGCGATAGAATTTGAGCGCTACGTGAGTCGCAAGCGGCCGCTGCAGCTAGGAGCAGCGGCAGGTGATCGCATTGGTGTTATTACGGCCACCGGAAATATCCTGCCCGGTGACCAACCGCCGGGAGCGATCGGTGGCGATTCTCTGGCGCGCCTGATTCGGGGTGCGGTAGACGAAGACGATATCAAGGCAATCGTATTGCGAGTCAACAGCGGAGGAGGGAGTTACTTTGCTTCTGAGATTGTTCGCCAGCAAATCCTGTACGCCCGTCAAAAAGATAAGCCCTTAATCGTGTCTATGGGTGCCATAGCTGCCTCGGGCGGTTATTACATTGCCGCAGATGCCAATGAAATCTGGGCGACTCCGGCAACTATCACCGGCAGCATCGGTGTCTTTGCCGCTTTCCCAACATTTGAGGGCCTGTTGCAGCGAGTCGGTATACATACTGATGGTGTTGGCACAACGAAACTGGCCGGTGCCCTGCGCCCCGATCGTCCGGTAAAGCCAGAGCAGAAAGCAGTGATTAACAGTGGCATCGACTTTGCTTACAGAAACTTTCTTCAGGTTGTGGCAGGCGGCAGAGAGATGAGTGTGGAGAGCGTCGATCCCCTCGCTCAAGGTCGTGTGTGGAGTGCTGCCGATGCCCTGGAAGCAGGTCTGATCGATCAGTTGGGAGGCCTCGAGGAGGCGATTGCCTCTGCTGCTGAACATGCGGGCCTGTCGGACTACAAGGTGGATTTTGTCGAGCTACCCGTATCGCCGCGGGAGCTGTTGATGAGGCAACTGGCCAACCGCGGTATAAGCCTGAACCTGTGGCAAGAGTCCGCTACCGGCGCTGCGCTTCTTCGCCTTTTGTCCCCAGTGCGAGCCGCTGTCCGCGAGGTAACGGCATTACAGGATCCGAATAATCTGTATGTGCGGTGCCTGGCCTGTGGGCTAACGCCTGAGCTTTAGGAGCTAGTGAGCTCCGGCTTTCCAGCCACGGGGTCCGGTTTGCTGCGTGCTGCCCACCATATCCCGAGGTCCTGCAGGATCATGTAAAGGCAGGGTATGAGCAGCAGGGTGATCACCGTGGCGAACACAATGCCATAGGCCAGTGATATAGCCATTGGCACCATGGATTCCGCTTGCGCGGTTTTTTCCAGCAACATGGGCGCCAGACCAAAAAATGTAGTGAGGGAGGTCAGCAGGATGGCTCGAAAGCGCCGTGTCCCCGCATCAACGACCGCGTCGAACCGCTCTTTGCCCTCTGCGATCGCCTTGTTGACGAAATCGACCATGATCAGGCTATCATTTACCACCACACCGCTCAGGGCAATCACGCCCATCAGCGACATCATGCTCAGAGGGTGCCCCATGACCCAGTGGCCAAAAATCGCGCCAATCATGCCAAAGGGTATAACGCCCATAATGATCAGAGGCTGCAGATAGGACTTTGTTGGGATCGCGAGCAGAGCATAGACCCCAAACAGCGCGAGGCCAAACCCAACGATCATACTTACCGCTAACTTCGCCTCCTCGTCGGCGGCGCCAGAGATACCGTAAGTGAGGCCAGGGTATTTTTTCTGCAGTTCCGGTATCAGGTTTGTCTCAATATCCTTCATGATCCGGTCAGGCTCCACCATGCGCTTGTTTGCCTCGGCAGTCAGTTCGGCCGCGCGCTGGTAGTTGATGCGAGTTGCCTTTATCAGTCCTTGCTTGACGTCCAGTTGTGCCACTGTCTGGAAGGGCACCTCGTCGCCGCTCGGTGTACGGATGTACATGTTCTTGAGCGCGTTTACGTTTTCCCGGTCCGCCTTGGGATAACGCACCATCACCTTAACTTCATCCATTCCGCGCTGCACGCGCTGTGCTTCGGCACCGTAAAAGGCGTGGCGCACCTGGCTGCCCAGGTCGAAACGCGTGATGCCGAGGGACTCTGCCTCAGGCAGGACGTCCAAGTGAAATTCGTCTGTGGTATTGCTCACGCCATTGCGAATATCATAAAGACCCTCGTAGTGACGAAGGGCTTCTTCAAAGTCCGCGGCAGCCTTGCTCAGTGTGGCGAAGTCTCGATGCATCAGGTCGAAGGCGATAGATGGCCCGAAACTGGGGCCCTCGACGCTGGTGACAGCGAATACTTCGGCGCCGTGGATTTGACCGACAGTGTCCCGCCAGCGTTGCTCTACCTCTCGAGTACTAATACTGCGTTTGTCTTCTCGAGTCAGTTCAACATCGATGCGCCCGTTGATCCTGTCAAACACGTAGGTGGCCATGTGTTCCAGCAACTGCTCATCTTCGCCAATTTCCAGCAGGTAGTTTTCTTCCATAGTGCTGAATGCCTGCGCGATCTCGGAAACGACTTGCTGGGTGCGTTCTTCGGGCACGCCCTGGGACATGCGCAGCTCGACGGTGAGGAACTCTCCGGGGGTGTCCGGTGCCAGCACGGTGCGCACCGCTCCTCCTGCCAGTAGTCCCACCGAAAGAACGAGAAGTGACAAGAAAAAAGCCAGAGTCATGTAGCGATTCTTCACGCATTTCAACATGAACGGCTTGTAGCGGAAATCGATGAAGAAGCGCAGTCGCTTGTTCACTTTTTCTTGCACAGCATCGATTTTGAGCAGTATACGGTTGCGCGCGGGTTTGCTGTGTGCGAGGTGCGCGGGCAGAATCCATTTTGACTCGACCAGCGAGAAACACAGGCATAAAATCACAACCCAGCCACACGCCTCCGGAAACGCGCCGAACACGCCCTGAATAAACAGGGACGGCAGAAATGCCATGATAGTGGTCAAGACACCGAAGGTGGCGGGAGTGGCGACCCGGTAAACGCCGTCGACAACGCTTTTAATGCTGTGGCCGTGCTCTTCCTGTTCGGCGTAAGCACTCTCACCCATGATGATGGCATCGTCTACTACAATGCCCAGCACCAGTATGAAGCCAAAAATACTGATCATATTCAGGCTTGCATCGATGTAGGCTGTATTGATCAGTGTCATGGCGCCCAGGAAGCACACCGGAATACCCATCATTACCCAAAACGCCAGCTTGATCTCGAGGAAAAGGGCAAGAATGATGAAAACAAGCAGTGCACCCAGCGCAAGGTTCTTCAGCATCATGGAGAGCCGGCCCTTGAGGTAGTACGTGGAGTCGCCCCAGATGGTAAGAGACACATCGTCCGGTAGCTGGTGCGCTTTATCGACAACGAACGCCTTTGCGGCATCGGCGGTTTCAATAATGTCCTGTTTGCCCATGGCGAACACGTTTATGCCTAGCGAGTATTGCCCGTTGAAGGCAGCAAACCCCTGCGCATCTACGAACCCATCCTTCACAGTCGCGATATCACCCAGCATCAGCCGCGTGCCATCAGGCCAGGTTTTGAGCAGGATTGCCTCAAAGTCCTGCTGAACGTAAGCCTGCCCCATCGTTCGGAGCATGATTTCGCCGTTTTCCGTGCGCACGGAGCCCGCGGGCAGGTCTAGCGATGAGGCCGAGATAATATTAGCGACATCGCCGAGGGACAGATGATATTCCCGCAACAACGGCTCCGATATTTCTACAGAGATCTCGTATTCTCGAGCGCCAACGACAGACGCAGCCGAAATCGACGGATAGGTGAGTAGTTCGCGGCGCAGCTCGTCAGCCAGAGATTTCATACTGCGCTCGCCGATGTCACCGGACAGCTGCAGTGTTAGCGCAGGAAACAGCAGCTCAGGCTGGCTTATGACAGGTTTTTCTGCTTCCTCGGGAAAATGCTGGATCGCGTCGACACGATTCTGAATATCGGTCATCAGTTTGCGAAGTTCTATTCCATCATGCGGTTCAATCATCATCATCGCGGCAGATTCAAACGAGTCAGACTCCACGCGCTTGATGCCATCGAGATCGTTGATGGCTTCCTCGATTTTCAGTACTAGCCCTTGCTCTACCTCTTCAGGCGCCGCGCCCGGATAGGCTAGGTCGATCACGATCATTTTGATATCGAGCATGGGAAACATAGCGCGCTGGATATTCAGTGCTGAGCCAAGACCCACGACAATAATCACCAGCATAAGCAGATTTGCCGCCACTGGATTGTAGGCGAACCAAGCGATAATTCCCTTGCGTTCAGACGATTGCATTAGCTGTCAGCTTTCTGCGCGTGAGGTTTGGGCCGAGGCCTTGGACACTTCGGTGTTGCCGGTCCCCTGCAGGTCTACAGGCATGCCGCTTTTGTCCAGCTGATCCGTGGGTGTTTGCGACTGTATAACGATCTCTGAGCCGTCGAAGGAATTGTCCAGTGTGGTCAGTGAAACGAGGTCGCCATTGTTGAGGCCCCCACTGACATAAATAAAATCACCGCCCGTGTTAAGCAGCGTGACCTTGCGGTTGCGCAGCCGGTTACGCTCATCGACAACCCAGACGATATCGCCGGCGCGCAGAACATATCGCGGTAGCGTGACAATATTTTTAAGCTCCCTGCCTTCGATATTGGCGTTGACAAATGTGCCTATGCGTAAACGTTCCCCGCTCTTCTGGTTCAAATCGTAAGGATCGTCGATCCTCGCAACTGCGTACAGCGCGCGGGATCGCTCGTCAAAAACGCCCTCGGTGCGGTGCAGGTGCGCAGTCCAGTGATTGATTTCGCCAGCGACGTCGGTGTAGAGGTCGATGATTGAGCCTTCACCCGATTCTCCCGGGCCAGGTAGATCGAGATAGTCAAGCCGGTTCTGGGGTATAGGTAGTCGAACCTCGGCTGCCTCTATCGAAAAAATATCAGCCAGTGCACTACCGGGTGCGACGAATTGCCCTAGCTCACTGTGCTTGTGGCGGATCAGAGCTGCGTAGGGCGCCCTGATAATGGTGCGTTCAAGGTTGTCCTGGGCTGTATTCAAATCAGCTTGGGCGGCGAGCATTTGCGCCTGCGCCTGGGCCAATTGTGGTTGTCTGAGGTAAAGCGCTTTGGCCTCTTCACTACGTTGACTTCCCTTGGGTAATTTTTTCCATTCGCTCGCGGCAACCTGTGCCATGCCTTTTTCCTGCGCCAGGCTGCTTTGCGCGACTTTCAGGGCAGCTTCCGCGCGCAGCTGATTGGTCTCGTGATCGCGCGGGTCAATGCGCAACAACACGGCATCTTTATCGACGAATCCGCCCACTGTAAAGGCCGGCGATACTTCAATGATGCGGCCACTGACTTCAGCCAGGAGCGAGGTCTCTTGCAGCGGTGTAACCGTTCCCTGTGCTTGCACCTCAATGCGTAAATTTTGTTTTACTACTTCGGCAACGTCGATAGATATGGGCGTATAAACAGGCGCTGCAATCTCGGTGGGTGGCCGATTGATATACAACAGCAGCGTGATGGCGGCTGAGCCTGCCAACATGGTGAGCGAGATCAAGAGCTGCTTTTTTCTTGAGGCCAAAATATGTTCCAGTCGTTGTCTTGGTGGTTGGAGAAGGAACCAGTCCGTGGCAGGGCTAACGCCTAATGCGTCAAGGTCGGTTTTATACCATAATAAGAGGGCTTTTTACTGTGAAATACTTGTAATGAAACGGTTTTAGCGGCCCAAATAGCTCGGCCAGCGGTCGCTTGTGGCCGGTAAAACGTGATGGAGATAACACATATGGCTACTCGCTTCGAAAACCCCGCCGACTTGCTCAATGCCGTAGGGAAGCACCTTGGCTTCAGTGATTGGGAGGCAGTTGATCAGCAGCGTATTGACCAGTTTGCCAATGCCACAGGAGATCACCAATGGATTCACGTAGATCCAGAGAAAGCAGCAGATGGGCCTTTTGGCAAAACGATTGCGCACGGCTATCTCACTTTATCCATGGCGAACCTTTTCCTGCCCCAGGTGATGCAGGTCGATAACACCTCCATGGGCGTTAATTATGGCTGTGAGAAAGTGCGCTTTCCGTCGCCGGTTCCTGTTGGTAGCCGAATTCGCGGTGGGGGTGAGGTGATGAGTGCCGAAGAGGTCAAGGGCGGTATTCAGGTTGTTGTCCGTATGACGATTGAAATTGAGGGCGCGGACCGCCCCGCGTGCGTGGTTGATACCATCAGCCGTTTCTTCCCCTGATTACTTGGCGCTGTCCTCGGCGCAAAGGAGACTGTTTTGCTGGAAACTAGCGACGTAGTTGAGCCGGTCTATCCCGCAGCGACCATTGTGCTGCTGCGCGACGGGCAGGCCGGACTTGAGGCACTGCTCGTGCAGCGCAGCAGGGAAGTGAAGCACATGGGTGGTATGTGGGTGTTTCCTGGTGGCAAGGTTGACGAGACAGATTATTCTGGCAACTCGGATGATTACGCGGCCGCGGTCAATGCAGCAATTCGTGAAACGCGGGAGGAAGCTGGCCTCGAGGTGCATGCGGATCAGCTGACATACCTTTCCCACTGGACGACACCGGAGGGTGCCAAACGGCGTTTTGCCACCTGGTTCTTCGTGGCTATTTTGCGAGAGCATCAGGAGGTGCAAGTGGATGGGGGAGAAATTGCCAGGCATCGATGGGTGAAACCAACGAGCGCTTTGGACGAATCCGCCAGCGCTGAACATGCTATGCGTCTGATGCCTCCCACTTACGTTAGCTTGGTGCATATCGCCGACTGTGAGACCTGCGCGCAAGTCAGTGAGCGATTAAGCGTGACCGAGCCCCTCGTGTATGCTCCGCGGATGGTTCAGGTTGAGGGGGGAATCTGCTTTCTGTATGCAGCTGATGCTGGATACAGGGAAAGTGCGCTCGATGCAGAGGGGCGGCGTCATCGTCTCTATATGGTCAATGACCAGTTAGATTACGTGTGTGATGACTGATGGCAAGCGAGCATACGTTGGCCTAGAGGCACACTGGAGCTGACGGGTGTCGGCTCGGTCAGCGTTTCACAATGACCGAGCTGCCGTGCCCGAACAGGCCCTGGTTGGCGGTAATGCCAACCTTCGCTCCCTCAACCTGACGGTCCCCCGCGTCGCCGCGCAGTTG